>JBJEMO010000115.1:0-13468 GCA_051879715.1 Bilifractor sp. | reverse complement strand
GGTGCAAATCCCTTCCAGCGGCAGCTCTACATGGATTCCGTAGCAGATACGGATATCAAGGAATCTCTTGAGCACAATGGCCGGGTTTTCTTTATCCAGGATGGAGAAGTTTACTGGATGCGTTCAGATGGCAAAACCATACAGAAATGCAGGCGGGACCTCTATCAGGCAAAGATAAATGATGTTTCTTACAACGACCTGTCAAAGGTGGCCATTGATGTCACGACACTTGATCCTCCCAGCCATGAAGGGCTTACCGTAAATAATCCCTATCAGTACTGGCTCCCTGGCTACGATGGATATCTTTACTTCATCACACAGAATAACCGGGTCAACACTTACACCTATTACGGAAACACCTATCATGATTACCACTTTGATGAGAAGAATGACTCCGGCGACGCCAAGATCTATGTGACCAAATATAAGTATTCTGATCTGTCCTTTACGGCTGAGGCTGAGCAGGTTATCACCTTGGCAGGTGTCCATCTCTCGAATCGTAATGAAGGAAGCATGATTATCCGGAACAACCACCTCTATGCCAGAGGAAGTGATAACAAGAGCATCTACGTGATTGATCTTGGTAATATCGCAGACATCAAGCTCTTCAAGACGCAGAACGACGGTACGATCCAGAACATGTGCCCGCTTCTCTATCACAGCGGCATTCAGTATCAGTATGACTATAAGGTGGATGGAACCACTTATACAAAGGTCGGATTTCTCTATGAAGATGGGACCTTCTCCGAGGAAGGTACAACCGGAGGTCCGGTAGCCAATCCCTGCATAGCCTTTCTTGATGACAAGGTGCTCGCCACCTATCACTACGACGGCTATTACGACAACGACCGTATCCGGACAGCATTCCGGGCAGCCTACCTTGGCACCATCAACAACCTGTCTTCGCCGATCACAAAGAATGCATCGCAGACAATGAAAGTCACTTATACGCTGACGGACAAGGAGGACTCCGATGAAACAGTATGAACTTCCCTATAACTTTGCATATGACTACGTCGGAAAGCTCGCAAGATACAGCGAGCTTTTTCCTTATGTCCGCTGCATTTATCTGCCTGCGTACGTGGACGATGCCATGACGACGCGAAGGGATATTCCTCTCCGTGAAGAGTATCCAAAGTCCTATGACGAATATCTGATCCGCCTGAAAACGCTGCAGCAGCTCGGGCTTCCTCTATGCATTCTGATGCACCGGAATGCCACGCTGGAGACCCTGGAAAAGTACTACGCTCTTGGCATTCGGATGTTTACGATAAATGACGATGCCCTGGCAATTGCGGCAAGAAGCAGACATAGCGACATCACGCTCACACTTTCCGTTACCCGGTGCCTTACAGAGAAGGATCTGCAGAATGGCGATTTCAGTATGTACGACGACATTGTCCTGTTCTTCTGGTTTAACCGTCATCTGTCCGCAATCAAGAACCTGCCGAAGAAATACCGTTACATTCTGATCTGCAATACAGGCTGCTATTATGACTGCCACTGGCACGATCAGCACTGGTTTGCAGAGACCCAAGAGGAAGAAATCAAAGCTACGGACAAGTGCCGTGCCTGCGTTCATTCTGTCCGGGATACGATCTACATCGAGCCGGAGAACCTTTCGTACTTTGACCCGTATATTTCCTCATACAAGCTGACCGACCGACTTTTTGATACTGACCGGATCATCACTGATCTGAAAGCATATGCGGGAAGGAATATCGGTGCTGTGAAGAGATCGGAGGATTTTTACAATGTCGATTCATAAGATAAGCTACCAGGGCTCTGCCAAGATCATCACCTCGATCGTTACGGCAGTAAACAGCCTGATCGACTCCGTGAAGACAGATGTGCCGGAAGGAGCCGTATTTACTGACACAACCTACAAACTGACACTGGAAGGAAATGAACTCATTCTGGAGGATTCCTCTGGAAATAAGCAGACAGTCATGCTTCCTTCTACGACCACTATTTCCTAAAGGGAGTGATGCATATGGACTGGATCTTGAAGTATTGGATACAAGAGCTCTTTGCGATCATCATTGCAATCCTGACATGGTGCGTAAAGAAGCTCCGAATGAAGAAAACCGAATACGACGTTCTGCGGGAAGGAATTCTCGCATTGCTGCATGACAGGCTTTATACCGTATGCAGCTTTTTTATTACCCGTGGCTGGGCTTCAGTGGATGACAGAGACAACCTCGAGTATCTCTACAAACCCTACAAGGCGCTCGGCGGGAACGGCACGGGAGAAAACTTATACCAGGCAGTTCAGAAGCTGCCCTATCAGTCTCCAGACGGAGAAAAGAAGGAGGAATGAGTCATGGATTTTGGAATCGCTAGCGTAGCAGCAATCACAGTCATCGCTTACCTCATCGGTGCTGCCTGCAAGGCATCCGCAAAGGTACCGGACACTTGGATTCCGGTGATCTGCGGAAGTGTCGGTGCTCTTCTTGGCATCGCGGGTCTTTACCTCATGCCGGACTTCCCGGCGACAGACATCGTGAATGCTCTCGCAGTCGGAATCGTGAGTGGATTTGCGGCAACGGGGATCAACCAGATCTACAAACAAGCAAATAAGAAGGAGTGATATACATGGCAGTAAGAGGAATTGATGTCTCTTCCTGGCAGGGCAATATTGACTTTAATAAGGTCAAGGCAAGCGGCATTGACTTCGTGATTATTCGAGCCGGCTATGGAACCAGTGGAAGAGATAAGTGGTTTCAAGAAAACTACAGAAAGGCGAAGGCAGCAGGACTTCATGTCGGAGCTTATTGGTACAGCTATGCCGGTGGCTTTCAGGAAGCAGAACGGGAAGCTGATATGTTTATCTCGCTTCTTAAAGGAAAGCAGTTTGATTATCCGGTCTACTTCGATATGGAGGAGAAGAGCCAGCTCAATGAAGGCAGAGATTTTTGCTCCGGCTTGATCAGGGCCTTCTGCAATCGAATGGAGGAAGCAGGATATTTTGCCGGATTCTATACATCTGCTTCTTATGCGAGATCAGTTGTGACGGATGAGGTCAGAAAGAGATATTCTTTCTGGTGTGCTGAGTGGGGCAGATCCTGCAGCTACGAAGGTTCCTGCGGAGTTTGGCAGAAGAATTCGAACGGCTCTGTTCCAGGGATCTCCGGCCGTGTTGATGAGGACATTTCTTACAAGGACTTTCCTTCTGTGATCGTAAGCGGCGGCTTCAACGGCTATAGTAAAGCCAGTGCTCCGGTAGAGAAAAAGTCAGTTGACGAGATTGCCGAGGAAGTTCTAAACGGCGACTGGGGCAGCGGAGAAGAAAGAAAAAAGCGCCTCTCCAATGCGGGATATGACTATAACGCTGTGCAGGCAATAGTCAATGAGCGCTTAAAGCCGAAAGCTGTCTGCTACACAGTTCGTCGTGGAGACACGCTTACAGGCATGGCCGCTCGATATGGGACGACCGTTTCCAACATTCAAAAATTGAATAAGTCACTCATCAAGAATGTAAACCAGATCCAGGTAGGCTGGAAGATACAAGTGAAATAACTACTGCGGCTCATGGGAGAAATCCTGTGGGCCGCTTTTTTAATGTCCATTTCCCATTGTCTTTGCTCAATATGTGGAAATTTGTCCTGTGTGTTTTGGAAGGAGTGTGATCTTTTATGGAAGAAGAGATGACGGTCACCAAGTACACGGGACGCGAGAAAGCTGAGGCTCTGGCAGCAAGGAGCTTTACACAGGAGGAGCTTCGGTCTGAATATGCCTACAGCCTTGCTACAAAGAAGCTCATGATGCTCTATGAAGCGGGCCTTATCTCTAAGGGTGAATTCAACAAAATAGACAGGAAAAATCGCGAATCTTTCTCACCGCATCTCGCTGCGATAATGCCGGAACTTCGTTGACTCTGAAGGGCATTAGAGCGTTAATGTCACCTACCGAAAGGAGGTTGAGACCGTGAGAAGGATAACAAAGATTGAAGGAAAAAAGAAAAATGCAGAGAAGAAGCTCCGCGTTGCAGCCTATTGCCGCGTCTCCACCGGCCAGGAAGAGCAGCTCAAGAGCCTGAAGGAGCAGAGAGAACATTATCAGCAGCTCATTCACATGCACGACGACTGGATTTTTGCCGGCATCTACTACGATGAAGGCATTACCGGCACCAAGATGGAGAAACGACCGGAGCTTTTATGGCTCCTGCGGGATTGCGAGCGCGGCAAGGTCGATCTGGTACTCACGAAGTCCATTTCGAGATTTGCAAGGAACACTACCGATTGCCTCAAGATGGTCCGAATGCTTTCCGCGAGCGGAGTCGGGATCTACTTTGAAAGTGAGAACATCAATACGCTTCAGATGGAGGATGAATTCATCCTGACGGTTCTCGGGAGCCTTTCCGCAAACGAATCCCTATCCATTTCAGAGAATGAGAAATGGAGCGCTCAGAAACAGTTCCAGAATGGCACCTTCAAACAAGCGATGGCGCCATATGGTTATACCGTCAAGGATGGGAAGCTTCTGATTGATGCGGAACAAGCCAAAGTGATTCACTTCATTTTTGACGAAGCTGATGCCGGTAAGGGCACGCTCAAGATTGCGCAGGAACTGAACGCCAAAGGCATAAAGCCTCTTAAGTCCGACAGATGGGAAGCCGGAAGCATCAAGGGCATTCTGAAAAATGAACGCTACATTGGGGATGCGCTTTACCAAAAGACTTACTCGGACAGCAATCTGGTCCGGCATGTAAATCATGGAGAGTGCGATCAGTACCTGCACAGAGACCATCATGAGCCGATTATCACGAGAGAGCAGTTTGAAAGAGTCCAGGAGCTTACCGGACAGCATCGCAAGGAGAAAAACATATCAGGCGGTTCTGAGAAATATCAGAATCAATACCCATTCAGCAGAAAGATCGTGTGCGAAGAATGCGGAAAGCATCTGAAGAGAAAAATCATCAAGGCCAGGGTAAGTGGCCCATACATCGTCTGGGAATGCCCGACGCATGTAAAGGATAAAGACATGTGCTCGCTAAAGGTCATCCAGGATGAGGCCATCAAGAATGCCTTCGTCACCGTCACGAACAAGCTGATTTTCAGTAAGAAGGAACTGCTCATTCCTTTTGTGAAGGAGATCCAGGAAAGAGGCGAAGGTGATGGCGGCGCCGAAATCGATGACATCAACGAGAAACTTAAAACAAACCTCGAAAGAGTGAAGAAGCTGGAGACCCTGGCGGCAGCAGGACTTCTTGATCCGACTGCGCTAAGCAAGGCAATGGCAGAGCTTTCGATAGAGCGCTCAGACTTAAACAGCAAGAAAGCCGCCATTGGTGTGCAGATGGAAGATAACTACCACGGCATTTCGGAAGCCGGCAAACTCCTGAAGCGAATCAACCAGATGAAGATCTCATCGGATTTCGACGAGGATTTCTTTTCGGAATTTGTCAAAGAGGTACACGCTTATTCCCGCACGGAGCTCGGATTCGAGTTCACCTGCGGGCTTATTTTTCGAGAGGAGGTGAAGGAAGGATGAGGAGCATTCCATACGGATACCGGATTGTTGAGGGTAAGGCGATTGCCGATGCTGAAGAGTCAAAAAAGATCGTCGCAGCATTTGAACGCTATGCTGCCGGCGATTCCTTGAGAAAAATCAGTGAGGATCTTGGAATAGGACGTTACCACAGAGGCATGGCGCTCATTCTTACGGATGAAAAGTACCTGGGAACCGAGTTTTACCCGCAGATCATCGACAAGGCCCTGTTTGAAAAGGTGCAGAAGATCAGAGCAAAGAGAAAGGAACAGCACGCACGGCCTCCGAGGGCAAAGGAAGCTGAGAAGCCTGCAACAAGATTTGTGCTGCGGCCAGGCACGAAGCATCTTTCTGATCCCTTTGCGCAGGCTCAGTACATTTACGGCAGAATCAAGATAAGGAGTGAAGACAATGAGTGAAATGAATATCACCGTGATACCGGCCAGAAAGAGGGTGGGCAATCGGACATCTTCGGAAGATACTAAGAAGCTCCGAGTTGCTGCCTACTGCCGCGTTTCAACCGACACCGATGAGCAGGCAACCAGCTACGACATGCAGGTGGAACATTACACAGAATATATTAAGAAGAATCCCACCTGGACGCTTGCCGGAGTCTACGCAGATGACGGCATCTCCGGTACGGATGCAAAGAAGCGAGAAGAGTTCCTTCGCATGATTGACGACTGCATGGCGGGCAAAGTCGACATGGTGATTACGAAGTCAATTTCCAGATTTGCCAGGAACACAATCGACTGCCTGAAGTACATCCGTCAGCTAAAGGACAGGAACATTCCGGTAATCTTTGAGAAGGAGAACATCAATACGATGGACGCCAAGGGAGAGATTCTCATCACGATCATGGCTTCCCTTGCCCAGCAGGAAAGCGAATCCCTGTCGAAGAACGTGAAGCTTGGCCTGCAGTTCCGGTACCAGCAAGGCAAGGTCCAGGTCAACACGAACTGGTTCCTTGGTTACACGAAGGATGAGAAAGGGAACCTTATCATTGATCCGGAGCAGGCGGAGGTTGTGAAGAGAATCTTCCGGGAATATCTGGAAGGAAAAAGCTGCCAGGCCATTGCCGAAGGATTGATGAAGGACCACATCCCGAATGGGGCAGGCAGATACAAATGGTGGGATTCCAATATCTACAAGATCCTGCAGAATGAGAAGTACATGGGCGATGCCCTTCTTCAAAAGACCATCACGAAGGATGTGCTCACGAAGAAAAGAATCGCAAACGACGGAACGATCAACCAGTACTACGTTGAGAACAGCCAGGAAGCGATCATACCAAGAGACATCTTCCATGAAGTCCAGGCTGAGATCGCAAGGCGAGGAACATTGACGAGCCCTAACAACAGGAGAGCAGGTTACTGCGGCAAATACGCTCTCACAGGCATCCTGGTCTGCGGAGAGTGCGGCTCTGGCTTCCGGAGAATCGTCTGGAATAACCACGGAAAGAAACTCCCTGTCTGGCGATGCAAGAATCGAGTCGCCAAAGGCGGAGATCCATGCTTTGCGCCAACTCTCAAAGAGGACAAACTTCACGAAGCAATCGTGGAGGCAGTAAAACAAGCCTTTGGCAATGAATCCGAGCAGGAAGTGATGGACCAACTCGAGCGGAACATTGCGGAGGTCATCGGCGGCGGAACGGATGCTTTGGTTAAGCGTTACGAAAAGCGCCTGGGTGAATTGCAGGAAGAACTGGTCAAGCGGGTAAATACCAGCAAGGATTACAACCACATCGCTGACGAGATCATCGATGTTAAAAATAAGAAGGAACAGGCACTTACCGAACAGGCTGCGAAGAATGAACACGCAAAGCAGATCCGGGAAATGCAGGAATACCTGAGCACCCACAGCAGTGACGAACTCACCTACGATGATTCCCTGGTCCGGAAGCTGATAAAGACCATCACCGTGTACCGGCATTCCATTAAAGTGGAATTCAAGTCTGGCACGGAGGTCGAAGTTGCAATCTGAATACGAAACACCGTAGCGGCTGCTCCTTTTATAGGGGCGGCTGTTTTGAGTTTATAGGGTTTATTTTTGGCACATACATAGAAGGGATTGAAATAATATATTGTGGTGTTAAAATAATCCCAATAGTGCTATTTTAACAATCACATATTGTAGTAGAGTATTGGTTCGATTCAATACGGAGCAAAAGCTATGATCAAGAATAATTTCGAACTGGACATAAAGATGAAGTGTCTAGAATCTGGGCTCACTCAGGAGCAGCTTGGAGAACGAATAGGCACTTCAGAGCAGTACGTCAATCGGATTATCAAGCAAAAGGCTGGAAACATTGTGAACAAAACCTTTATTAAAATGATGGAGGCAATGGGCTATGATGTGGTCGTGACTTATCAGAAAAGAAATGGTGAATGATTAATAGTTGCCATCAGGCATTGTATAGGTAATTGAAGATGCTAAATAGACATAAAATCAATCTTTCATCGGACCTCACAGAGGCGCTGAATAAGCAAAAACCATATTCTAAAAGAGGTAATTCACTCGCAAGAGATGCAATTGCTCTACTTGATACTACGGTTCAGAGCGTTGCAGTAGAGATTCAGGATGAAATAGATAGATTATATAACGAAAATATCCAGAATAATGAGATATCAAACTCGCTGAGTGAGCAACTAAATAAAATTCGCTCGAACTATTTTATCCTTCCTGAAAAGTTAAGGGAGGACGTTGATTCCATCAGCAGAACTGGATATTCCATTACTGTATTTGGAAGAACTATGGCCGGAAAGTCCACCTTAATGGAGATTCTTACGCATGGTGACGGAAAATCTATAGGTAATGGAAAGCAACGTTTTACAAGAGATGTTAGAACATATTCATATAAAAAACTTCGGATTACAGATGTGCCAGGTGTTGCTGCGTTCGAGGGAAAGGACGATGAAGATATTGCATTCAATGCGGCTAGAAAGTGTGATCAAATTCTTTTTCTGATAAATGACGATGATGTTCAGTCTGAGGTAGCGGAATGCCTGAGCAGAATATTTAGTCTTGGTAAACCTGTGATGTGCATAATAAACGTAAAACAGGGAATCTCTGACTCGCTCTCCGATAAAGAAATGAAGATGTTCCGCAATCGTCTGAATAAGAAGTTTAACATGGATCGTATTAATGCCATAAAAAATCAGATGTTTGCTTTCGGCACAAGCTATGGCCAGGATTGGCATTCGATTCGATTTGCCTATGTTCATTTAAAAGCAGCTTATATGGCGCAGCAACCACAATATGAACAATATGCTGATGAGCTTTTGGAACTATCTCGTTTTGAATACGTTGATCGCATGATTGTAGATGAGGTAAGTCAAAAGGGCGGTTTTTACAAACTTAAATCATATGCAGATATCGTTACAGTTCCAATTGTTGATTCCGTTGAGACACTCTTTAGCCAGAGTATAGAGAATAGTAGGCAAGGAACAATTCTTGTTGAAAAGAACCGTGATCTTAAAAATTGGATACACAATTTTGATTCTAACGGGAAGACACAAATAGAAACTTATTTGACATCTCTTTCGAGCAGATTAAAGAGAGAGGTTTCTGCTTTTGCCGAAGACAACTACGATAATCCCAAGGCTAATAAAAAATGGGATGAGTTAATTGCAAAACAAGATATCGAAGCGGGAGCACAGAGGGTACTGGATCAACTTGCCAAAGAATGCGAATCAGAATTGAAAGAACTCAGTAGGGAAGTCGATTTTGATATTAATTTTTCATATAAGATTAGTTCAGAAGACTCTCTAAGAATGCATCATCTTGTGGATGGAAGAAGAGCTTGGAACTGGGCGACCTCTTTGCTATCCGGAGGGCTTATTATAGCTGGTATATTTACAGGTGGCGCTGCAATTGCTGTTGGCGGATTTATTACAGGTGGACTTGGTTTTCTCGGTAATATTCTCTTTAAAGACTATGAGAAAAAAGCCAGTGATGCTCGACGAAAGCTGGAACGAAAATTAAACGAGCATATAGACAAAACTATTGTACAACTAAGAAGAAAGATGCAAGGAATTCTACGTGATGACCTCATCAATAAGTATATGTATCCAATGAGTAATACGCTGAATGAAGCGATCAAATCTCTTTTTGCATTATCTGATCTTCAATATGAGTTTGCACTCAAAATGAATGCCAAGCTTGAGGAAATCAATAAAGCAACAATAACGGAAGCATTAGCATATATTGGGTTCCAGGGCCTTGAGTGGCACATAGAGGGCATTGCAAGAATCCCAGGTTATGCAGTTATGCTTGTTCTAGGCGATGGGAAGCGTTTCCCAGATGAAGCCGTAAGGCAGTTGTATTTTTTGCTCAAAGAAAGAATCTGGTTTGTATTTAAGAAGGATAATCTTAAGTCAATGCTTAGTCAGGCGATTGGGAAAGGGCTTGATAGAACTACAATCAATATTCAAAAGATCAACAACGAGCCAAGGATTGCACATATTCCATCATTGGCTTCTGCTGATAGCAATACGAAAGTTAGATTGCGGATGGCACAGCAACTTACCGGTTTGCTGATTACAGAATAATATGGGGGGCGATAAACATGGAACATTCTGATTCTATGCAACTGTCAGTCTGGACAGGAAAAAGTGAAGAATTATTGGCAAAGATCAGAAAATTATTCGAGGACATCAATTATCCAGAGGACGATGTCCCGAACACTGTATATGATGACGGAAAGCCAATAAGTATGGTTTTTGCTGGCCAGTTCAGTGCTGGAAAATCAACCATAATAAAGGCATTGACTAAGAACCCGGAGATAGAAATCGGTGCGGGTATAAAAACGCAACATACTCATTCGTATGACTGGAATGGCATCGAAGTGGTAGACACACCAGGTATCGATACTACGTTACGGCCGGATCATGATGAAATTGCGTATGATGCTATAGCAAAGGCCGATGTCCTTGTATACGTTGTTACACAGGAACTCTTTGATGATTTTATAGGAAAAGATTTCAGAAAACTCTTGCTGGAAAAGGATAAAGCAGGAGAAATGATCCTTGTTGTTAATAAAATGGAGGACATCGGAAATACACCGGAAAACCAACAGATAAAAAAGGACGATTTACTAAAGGTTACGGAACCGTACACACCAGAACAGCTTAGAACGGTGTTTATCGATGCAGAGTCCTATTTAGATAGCTTAGATGAAGAAGACAAAGAAGTGGCAGAGGAATTACGCCTAAGAAGCAATTATGATGGCCTTGTCGACACTTTGAATAAGTTTGTGAATGACAAGGGCATGTCTGCAAAGCTAACTACTGTGCTGTACAGGATATTTGAACTTTTACAAAAGGCAATCCCTAAATATCAGTCTTCTACTGGAGATACAGATGTCGATATGTTGGAGGAACATGCTCTTCGGGAGAGGCATATTATTTCAGATGCTTCGTGGAGAGTGGAGTCATCTGTTAAGTCGATCTATGAGAATGCAGCCTCTGATATCAGAGCAAAAGGCGCTGAGGTCGCCAATACTGTTTTTGATTGTAAGAGCGAAGAAGAAGCAAACGACCTAATTGAGGCAGCATATAAAGAGGTTGATAAAATTAGTGAAGATTGTGCCAATGCCATAACTAAGAAAATTCAAGATCTTACTGAGGATTGCGAGGCACAGCTTGACGAGTTTTATCACTCGGATTTCTCCAGTAATCTTCAGTTCAGATTAAAGGAAAAGAAGGATAAAGGAAATCCTATACTCAATCAATTCCTTAAATCTGATGTCATTGCTCAGGGCAGTACTAAAATAATATCGTCAACAACAGGTGCCAATGCGGCTGCTAATGGCCTGAGAGCATTTAGCGGAAGCTCTGCTCAACAGTGGGTCCTGAACATTGGGCATTTCTTCGGTCATAAATTCAGGCCTTGGGAAGCGGTGAAGTGGGTACAGAAGATTAATGTCGCAGGTAAAGCCCTTGGAATTTTTGGTGTTGTATTCACTTGGGGGATGCAGGCTAAAGAAGATATCGATAATGAAAAGAAGAGGATCGAACAGCGTGAGAGCCGTGAAAAACTCAGGGCTGGATTTAACGATGCCGCCAATGAAGTCAGAAAGTATTTCAATAACGCGTTGAACAACTATCTTAACGAAAATTATAGAGCGCGTATTAATGAGCTTGATGCCCAGGTGGCCGAAATCCGCAGCATGAGAAAAGATAGATCAGATGCATGCAAACGGCTGGAAGAGGCTCAAGACGAATGCAGATATTTGATATCGGACATTCATAAAGATTATAATTCTGCAGAAATAGACGAGGTTGCTGCTGGGGCAGAATAGGAGTATATGAAAATATGTCAATAACCTTTGACATGTTCCGGCACATTACCGGATGTGAAATTATCCTTCTTGCACCCTCGTGCCATGTGGAGACAGTTTGTTTGCTTTCCAAGGGAGATGTCAAGTCACAGAAATTGCGGGTTGAATTCAGTTTGGAAGATATGGATACGGATGGGTTCAAGAAGGGAGCAACCTATAATGCCATACGGGATTGGATAAAAGCAAAATATGGTTATCGGGTGACGAATCTGAACATTGCCCAGGTGAAACAGAAGCATGGGATCATAGAGCGGGAGAACTATAATAAGCCCAAGTCGCCGGACAGTAAACAACCGGGATGCCCGGAAGAAAAGGTTAAGGCTATTGAGGATGCTATGAGGCATTTTCAGATGATATAACAATCAGGTGATTAGGAGGAGATGTATTATGTCAAAAAAAGGAACAGGAACAGGATTTGGAGAACATATTATTGATGATCATATCCGAGATATATTAAGGGAATTTGCCAGTCGAGAAAACCCGATAGGTGCAAGTGCTATTGTTAAACATTTGAAGCAGAAGGGAATAACCCGCACACCTACAGCAGTAAGAGGATTTGCTGATAGAATGGGTGCAAGAGAATATGTGGCTGAAGAAGAGTGCGATGAGATCATAAAAGAATGTCGCACAGACGAGCGAGAAGTTCTCTTTGTTAAGAAGGGTGATGAAGGTCGAACCATAGGATACTGGATGATGGAAACCATATCCGAGAGTGAATGGATGTACCTTATGGATTCTGTCCTTTACAGCAAGATTCTAACTAAGAAGGAGGCGGATAATCTGGCTAAGCGAATTACTTTTCTCGCTGGAAAGAGTTTTTCCGAACTGACAAGATATCGTCATAGGATGGATAATCAGCCTTACATTGTTGGCGATGAAGATATAGATGAAAAGGTCGGACATATAGAGAGTCGGGTCTTAAAAAATGTTCACCTGATTAGAATGGCGATAAAAGACAGGAAAAAGGTTAAGTTTAATCTGTGTGTATATGATTATTTTGATCAGAAAGTCCGACTCGTTCCATATGGAAAACACGGGAAAGTATCTCCTGAGACTCCGGACAGATATAGAGAAGATGTGCATCGGGTTGTTAGTCCCTTCGAAGTGATTTATTCTAATGGTCGTTACTATATGCTGGGAGCAGATTTTGAGACGGAGAGAAGTTCTGATTTAAAATATAAGCTGTATCGCGTGGATTTGATGGAAAATCTTGATTTTGCTCCAAGAACGGTCGCAATCACTAAGAAAGAAGCGGGAATTGAAGAGGAACTTGCCAATCTGTTTAAATATAGGATGGAGAATCCATACATGTTTACTGGACAGGTTGAGCGTGTAAGGGTTCGCGTTGATGCGGATCAGTTTACGCAGATAGTAGATTGGTTTTCGGACAATTTCAAGGTTGTAGGATTTGATGCCAATGAAGATGCGTATTATGATATTGAAGTCAAGGTTAATCTTAACAGCTTTACTTTCTGGGTATTACAGTATTCCGGTTGCGTAGAAGTGCTTGATACAGGAAAGAAGGGTGATGATTCTTATAGAAATCATATAAAAGAGATGTTGAGGAAGGCATTGGGAAAGTAGGTAGTGTCAAATAAGCTATGAAAAACCTGGGCCGAAAAAAATGGCCCACATTGG
>JBJEMO010000114.1:0-1994 GCA_051879715.1 Bilifractor sp. | reverse complement strand
CTGCACCGAAAAACGGAGATCCGGAAATGCAGATCTGTTTTCTGCAGACCCCGTCTGATGCGGGATTCTGATTCTTCAGATACTGAAACAGCACCTGTCCGCGCACGAATCTCCCATTCTGCATGTTACGATAAGCTCCGACTCCCAGATTCGTCCAATCACTCGGAATCAGGTTCAGGAAATATTTATACGTGAATCCTGCTTTCACACGTTCAATAACGCCAATGCGGAGAGCTTCCCTGACACGCTTGGTGAAAAGACCACTCCGATACTTGCTTTCAGTCGTATCAGCCGAATTCGTGAAGTCATCCGCATACCGCGCATAATTGATCGACGGATAATCGAACCAGGAAAGTCCGGTCCCATAAATCAGGTTCTGATCTGCCGCGGAAGGTGCCTCATCGAGAGGAAGAGACTCGCGCGCCCCATCCTGATGTGCTGCTCTGTCTGTCGCCGCCTGGTCCAGCTCTTTGTACTGTGAAAATCCGGTATCCATATGAAGCCTCGGATATTCTCCATTATTCAGATGCTGTGTATTCGTATGGTTCTCATACGCATTTTCCCAGAGGTCCAGATCCTTTAAATCACTGATCGCGTTGGCAACGGAGGTCTGGTAGCAGACAATCGCATCCGTCACAGAAGAAAAATACACTTCTTTTTCTGAACCGGTCCCTTCACCCCTAATACAATTGTCAAAAGCGTTTTTAATCAGCTCTCCGCTCTTCCCTCCCTTCAGACTGTCCGGAAGCAGGATATAGCGGTTAATCACCTCCTCTGTCCCGGGCTTCAGCTTCAGGGATGGAGAGCTTTTAGTTTGCAGCTGATTATAAATATTCCGGACAGCATTCATCACCGCAGTCTGCTGATCATCGGCATTTGTAATACCATCCAGAACATAGTCAAAATAGTCGCTGATTCCAAGGCTCATCCCGTTTCCACCGGCTGCATGGCCTCCGATCTGCAGAGCCGCACTCATAATCTCATCGAATCTCTGCCGCGCAGTGCCTTCACTGTCGCTGATCCACTGATCCGTATGGGTATAGAAATCATCGACAAGCGCACTCCTGACCTTTCCAATATCAACATTGGTAATTTTCTTACTGATTTGCTGCTTCACCCAATCATAAACATCTGCGTTCGTGCAAAGATTGACACTGTTCCTTGCACTGCCTGCCTCCGCAAACTGTTTGAAATCATCCGTTGCAAGGCTGATCCCGACACCTGCGTAATAGGCAGAAATTTCTTCCATCGCATCAGTGAAACGCTCTGTTGACGCGAGAAAATTTTCGAGCTTGTCGACAAGTTCTCTCTTCCAGATTCCATTGTCGCCCCTCATCAATTCAGCCAGTTTATAGAGAACATCCTGTTCTGTCGCTGCCTTCGCCAGTCCGCACCATTCCACAACATCTTTCTTTCGCCCCAGAATGTCTAATACGGACCGTCCTGAGAGCCTTGGTGGCTGTTTTCCAGATCGGATATTCAGCAGCTGGTCGCTCACATAGCTGATCTGATCTTTCAGGCCGTTTCCATACGCTTCTCTTTTGCCTGTGGGAAGAAAATTGCCCACTCCATCATACAGATAGACGATCGCACGCGGACCATACTTTTTCATAATGACCTTGCATTTTTCCAGAAGCGCTGCTACCTGATCCTTTAAAAATTTCTTAAACTCTTCCACTGCCTCGCTTTTTGCAGCTTCCTCAGCAAAACCCTTATAGTACTGTTCTACATTTCCTCCTGCAATATCATTATATGTCAATACACTTGTATTGTCCCGTACCTTTGAAATCCTTTTTAAATATGGAAAAATAGTCGAATCCCATAGAGTTCTAGGCTCTAATTTTGTATTCGTATTAAGGCCGAGGAGATATCTAAGTTCTTTTTCATAGTCCGCTTGATCCAACGCGTGATCATCCGAGCAGAAAGCGGTCACCTCAGTTTGATTCTGTGCATCTGCCAGAGATGTATTTGCCTGAGGCGTATACAGTTTTTCG
>JBJEMO010000113.1:0-2006 GCA_051879715.1 Bilifractor sp. | reverse complement strand
TATCCATGACAACTCCAGGAAGAGTCATCTGTTCAAACTGAGGTATGACACCTGCATTTTCAACATGACAAATACTTTGAAGGTAATGCGGAACGTTCCTATCGCGTTTTCGAGGAATTGCAGAAAGTGTTGACTTGCTGCAATAGCTTAGCGTGACTTTGTTTACTCTATCGATTAACAGACGTCCATTCCATCCGTATCTCTTAAATGGATGCAGTTCTAACCCCTCTTCCTGGATGCTGTCTCTAATGTTAGTATTGATCCGATCACTCACTACATTCCGAAGGCAATTTTTTGTATCCCACCCATCAATGAGACTCATGAAGTCTCTTACATCAGGTCCGGCCGCCTTTGCTATTGCACGCGCAACAAGTTTAAGATCGATCTCAATAGTGGTAAAATCAAAATTATTCATTACTCTGAACCTCGGATTTACTCTGATTGACTTGTTAATAATTTCCGTATATAGATTCGCATATTTTTTGTAAATTGTCAAGTGCAATGTCGTTTCATACTGATATTGTTAATAAATATTCGAATTGATGGCATTTGTGTCGTCACGCAGATAAAAAAATAAGACATAGAGATCAAATAAATGACAAGACTATCTTCATTGTCTACTCTTTGATCTCTATGTCCGGCTTTGCTCGCTGCTCCGTCTCACTTTACGCGCGCGGCTATTTGCTCAGTACATCTGTATTGCTTATTCTTGATTGTAATCGCCATCACTGCTTTGCAGCGAGGACATTTTGCTTTGACGATGCCCTGCGTTCTGACATCCACATCAAATAGTCTCCATCCACAGCGACATCTGACTGGTATGATCTCTTCTTTTTCTTCTCCCATATTTCCAATTCCTTTGCTGAATGCTGTCCTACTGTCACAACAGACATTCTCAGCCAAAGGGAAAGTCAGACTGAAAATGCTTCTCATTTCCGCACATTTGCCTAAGGTAGCGAATCTTAATGCAAATCCTTGAGAACTTTTACTGCCACCCCCTGAATCTCACAATTCTCTACATAAATATCGTCCATAGAGCTATTCTCCGGATGAAGGCGGACCCGATGATTCTCCGGTTCCGGATAATATCTTTTCAATGTCGCTTCATCCCCGATAAGTGCGACAACAATCTGCCCGGGCTGTGCATCCGGCTGTCTACGGATCAGTACAAGATCACCATCATCGATTCCGGCATCTGTCATAGACTCACCATCTGCATGGAGCAGATAAAAGGATCCTGCCCCGAATAGAGACTCCGGAAGCTTTACATATTCCTCAATGTTCTCCTCGGCAAACTTCGGAATGCCGCAGGCGATCCTTCCGAGGACCGGAACAGAATTCTGAACAGCTTCACCTGCGATTTGCTTCTTCGTCCGGTAGCTGCGATGCCCCTGATAGTCAATCAGATCATGCTCCCGCATATACTGAAGGTACCTGCCAACAGTCGCATTGGAAAGCTTTGTCCCGTCAGCAATAGCTCTGGTCGTAGGCGCCACACCGAACCGCTCCCAGTAGTCCTCTATGAAATTTTCCAATAGAGTAATGTACTCTTCATTCTTATGCTGCATGATACTTATCTTTCTATCTGAGATATTTATCTCACTTACAGTCAAAAGTATACCCCGGGTTGGACCGGGGTGTCAAGAGAATATCGAATATACGTTCTTATTATGTGGAGCTATTCGAAAATATCTTCAATAATCTTCTCTACTTTTTGAGAATCCAATGAACCCTGTTCATCATAGGTAACAATCAGATTTTTACCTTCTTCAATTCCATTCTTTTTGTAAAACGCCTTTTTCTCTTCCCAACGCTTTCTATATTTGGGATCGTCCATCATTCCGCAATGTTCCCAATACCATTCTTCCCCGGTATCCTCGTCAGAGATCTTAAAATCTGGTCGCTTAACTCTACCTTCCAGAACAAGTTCCGGTTCATATTGATAATTGATCCTTAGATAAACACAAAAGTAGAACTACACGGCAAGACCTAAAACGTCCTTCATA
>JBJEMO010000112.1:0-13641 GCA_051879715.1 Bilifractor sp. | reverse complement strand
CACCGATCCCGTTTAATTCCTCTGTCAGACTTTCCACAGGCATGGCGCATTGTGCATGCACCACCTTCAGAGCATGATCTTCAAACCTGTATATTCCTGTATACACCTGTGCGCGGCGGGCATCCATCATCGGAACCACAAGTCCATCAGCGCCATAAAGGTTATAGGCCAGTGCATCCACGGTAGGCACTTCAACAAGCGGTTTCTCAAGCGCCAGTCCAAGTCCCTTTGCCGTTGCGGAACCGATCCGCAGCCCGGTAAAAGAACCCGGGCCCTTGGAGATTGCAATTGCATCAATCGTCTGCAGGTCCAGATCGATCATCTGCACAATTGCATCCAGCATAGGCAGCAGCGTCTGCGAATGCGTCTTTTTGTAATTGACTGTATATTCCGCGAGCAGCGTATCATCCTCCAGAACAGCAACCGAAGCCACAAGGCCCGAGCTGTCAATGGCCAGTATCTTCAATGGTAATCCTCCGATAATTAAATCCCTTTTCCATATCCTTCTCAATGGTGACATGAATGGCATTGTCGGGAATGATATCCCGGATCAGCTCCGCCCACTCAATCAGACAGACACCACCGCCATAGAAGTAGTCATCATAGCCTACCTCTTCCATTTCCTCAGGTTCCTCAATTCTGTATACATCAAAATGATAAAACGGAAGCCTGCCTCCGTCATACTCCTGCACGATCGTGAAGGTCGGACTGTTTACTGCTTCGGTTATGCCCAGACCCTCTGCCAATCCCTTCGCAAAGACGGTTTTTCCGGTTCCGAGATCACCATCCAGGGTATAAATCGTTCCCGGAACGGCTTTTTCTCCCAGCTTTCTTGCAAAGGAAAGAGTCTCCTCCGGGCTGTGGGTTTCAACAATCATACCTGCACCCTTCCTTTCACGTTAACATTCCATGCTCTGCCAGACCTATGAACAGCGTCCTTGATTCGTGGCTTTTATTTTAACACATTTTCCTATATAATCAATTGCAGAACCCGACACAGAAAGCAGCTGCGGCCATTTCACGCTGTACAGCAGATCAAGAATAAAGGAGGACACAATGTCAAATCCAATCGTCACAATCACAATGGAAAATGGTGATGTCATGAAAGCAGAACTTTATCCGGAAACCGCACCCAACACGGTCAACAATTTCATCAGCCTGGTGCAGAAGGGTTTCTATGACGGACTTGGCTTTCATCGTATTATTTCCGGCTTCATGATCCAGGGTGGTGACCCTGCAGGCAACGGAACCGGTGGCCCGGGTTATTCCATCAAGGGTGAATTTTCGCAGAATGGTTTCAAGAATACACTCTCTCATGAGCCGGGTGTTCTCTCCATGGCGCGCGCAATGGATCCTGATTCTGCAGGAAGCCAGTTTTTCATCATGCATAAGGCGGCGGATTATCTGGACGGGCAGTACGCTGCTTTCGGACGGATCATTGAGGGAATGGACATCGTCAATAAGATCGCAGAGGTCAGAACCGACTGGGGCGACCGTCCTGTAGAGCCGCAGATTATCCGGTCAATGACTGTAGATACGAAAGGTGTAGATTATCCGGAGCCCGAGAAAATCTGAATTTGAGACATTCTTTCAGTTCTGCTCTGTCAGAACCTTACCATCGGCCACACCATACCAGGTGTGGCCGATTTCCCGGATGTCGGCTCTCGCCGAGGTCGCTTCCACGATTTTTTTCTCAAAATTTTCCCTGTCAGACACTGGCAGAATCACCTGAAAACGTACAACATCCGAAAAATCCGACTGCAGAAGGTGCAGCTTATCCTGCTCCTGACCAATCAGATACTGTATTTTCCCGGATCCTGTGTAATCAGTACAGATCTCCAGGATGACACCGTATTTTTTCTCTATGCAGACACTTTTCCCAATACCGTCACGTGCCGCCTGGGTATATGCCCGCACAAGTCCTCCTGTCCCCAGCAGAACGCCTCCAAAATAGCGGGTTACCACCATGCACACATCGGTCAGCCCCGCGCCCTGCAGGACATCCAGAATCGGCCTGCCCGCGGTTCCGGAAGGTTCTCCATCATCCGATGCCTTCATCATGCTGCCATCCTTTCCGAGAATCCAGGCATAGCAGTTATGGCGTGCATCCCAGTTCTTCTTTTTGATCTCGTCCACAAAGGCGGCAGCTTCATCCGCATCAGTCACATGGCGGACAGAAGCGATAAAAACAGACTTTTTCTCCTCATATCTTCCCTCACCACTTTTGTAAATCGTGCAGTAACGTTCTGTTATTCCGGAACCTGTACCCTTCTCCTGTGCAGATATCGTTTGTTCCGCCCTGGCCTTCTTTGCTTTTTCTTTCTTCATATCTGATACACCCGCACCTTAATCTTATTAAAACCATACATTGAGATCTTAACATATATTGGCCGTGAACTGAACCCTGCCAGGTCACGCCAATGTGCCAGACCATGCAAATAGTTACAGTTCAATCGTGTGTCAGGAGGGCACTTCTCATGTAGGCCTTTGGAGTGAGTACTACGGAAACAGACAAATGAGAAGTATCCTCCTGACACACCTCCGAACAGTAACTGCAAATAAATACGCCTTCACTTTGTACCGCGATTTTGTTATAATTACAAGAATGAGTTAATGTCTGTAATAACAGGACTTAGGAGCGGTTTAACGGCTTCACATACAGAAGCTGTGTATCCGCAGGAGGTTTATTCATGAATTTTGGCAAGCAAGGTGTTCAGCAGGAACGGGAACGTCTGGATTCAGCCGCACCCAAGGTGGCTAACCGCATCAATGTCACCGTCCTGCGTGTCATCGTCTATTTATTAATTGCAGCTGCTGTATTCATTATCTGTCTTGGAATTGGTGCCTACCGTGGCATCATCGCCGACGCACCCGAAATCACTGATTCGAATATCACGCCGCTTGGCTATGCGTCGTTTGTGTATGATAAGGACGGCAACCAGATCCAGAAACTAAGCTCCGCAGAAGGCAACCGTGTCTCCGTATCCATCGATGAGATCCCGGAAAACATGCAGCATGCCATAGTTGCCATAGAGGATTCCCGTTTCTATGAACATAACGGTGTAGACCCTCACGGTATGCTCCGTGCAGTTATGGTTATGCTCAGCTCAAACTTTTCCGAATCAGAAGGTGCCAGCACCATCACCCAGCAGCTTCTGAAAAACAACGTGTTCACAAACTGGATGGACGAGTCCCGCATGGATACCATCAAGCGTAAAATTCAGGAACAGTATCTGGCCGTACAGCTGGAGGCCTCTCTGAAAGCTGCCGGAGAGAATCCAAAGGATGTCATTCTGGAAAATTATCTGAATACTGTCAACTTCGGCAACAACGCATATGGTGTTCAGACAGCCGCGCAGACTTACTTTGGAAAAGATGCAAAGGACCTGACACTTTCCGAATGCGCAGTCCTGGCCGCTATTCCTCAGAATCCCAGCAAGTTCAATCCGATTTTATATCCTGAAGAGAACGCCAGCCGTATGAAAACCGTGCTCGAGTATATGCTGCAGCAGGGATACATTACGGAGGACCAATACAATGAAGCCCTGGCTGATAATGTATATGACCGGATTCAGGAAAATCAGCAGAACGAGGTAACGCAGGAATCTACCGTATATTCCTACTTTGAGGATGCACTGATCGATCAGGTAAAACAGGATCTTATGACGCAGAAGGGATATTCGGAGTCTGAGGCCAACAATCTGATCTACAGTGGCGGTCTGCATATCTATTCAACGGAAGACCAGGATATCCAGTCAATCATGGAAAGCGAATTCTCAAATGAGGATAATTTCCCCGCAGATTCCCAGGTCAGTCTGGACTGGGCTCTTACTGTTGACAAGGCTGACGGTACCCGCACCAACTACAGTTTAGAAATGCTGGAACAGTATTTCCGGCAGCAGGGTATGACAGACTTTGATCAGTATTTTACCTCAGAGGAGGAAGCGCAGAGCTATATTGATCAGTACAAGGCTTCCATTATTGGAGATGGAGACAAAATCATTGCAGAACGAACCAGTTTCACCCCGGAACCCCAGGCCTGCATGACGGTGATTGATCAGACGACAGGCTATATCGTAGGTATTGTTGGCGGACGCGGGGAGAAAACGGCCAGTCTGACCCTGAACCGTGCAACTGACTCCCTCAGACAGCCAGGCTCCACTTTCAAGATTCCTTCAACCTATGGGCCGCTTCTGGATCAGGGAAAAATCACCCTGGCAACTTCGGAAGCCGATGATGCTGCCTATTATTCTAACGGTCAGGTAGTAAATAATGCGGACAATACGCATCATGGGACAATGACCGTGCGCAATGCCATTCTGACTTCCAACAATGTCATCGCCTTTAAACTGATGGAGGAGCTGACACCAAAGGTCGGCCTTTCCTATCTGAAAAAGCTTGGGTTTACTACACTGGATGATGACAACGATGATTCTCCGGGTCTTGCCCTCGGTGGCATTACAAATGGTGTCAGTGACCTGGAGCTGACAGCAGCTTATGCAGCGATTGCAAATGGCGGAACTTACAACCGTCCTGTATTCTACACAAAGGTCACTGACCACAACGGAAATACCATTCTGGAAAACACAGAGTTAAACCGGCAGGTATTCAAAGAGAGCACATCCTATCTTCTGACCAGTGCGATGCAGAGCGTTGTGCAGTCCGGAACAGGAACAGCTTATCAGCTCTCCTCCGGCATGCCTGTGGCAGGAAAAACCGGTACGACGGACTCTTATGTAGACCTCCAGTTCGTGGGTTATACACCTTATTACACAGCTGGCATCTGGACAGGATATGACACGAATGTAGAGCTTTCCGAACAGGACCGCACCTACATCTCAACGCTTTGGACCAATGTCATGAACCGGATTCACGAATCCCTTCCAATAAAGGAATTCAGTGTGCCTGATTCGGTTGAGCAGCTGACCGTATGTGCCAACACAGGCCTGCTTCCCAACTCGTCCTGCCCGACTGTCACGGATTATTTTGATGTTGCAACGGCGCCAACCACGACCTGCACCTCAGATGTTCCTACACCAACGCCGACTGCGGCACCAACAGCAAAGGCCACCGCAACGCCGACTGCTACACCAACTGCCACACCGACTGCGGCAGCCGATAACACAGACAACAATACAGACAATACCAGTACAAATGATGCCGGAGATACAGGAGGTAATACTGCACAGGATACGGCAAATAATGGCAATGCCTCCGGTGGTGAAAACGCAGAGAATGCCGCTGCTACAGGTCAGTAAATGACTTAAATGACACAAAGAGGATCTGCACAACAAGCTGTTTGTGATGAACACATACGACTTATTGTACAGATCCTCTTTTCAAGTACAGATCTTCTTAATACAAATCTTCTTTTTAAATGCAGATCTTCGTCTGAAAACAGATCTTCTTAAGAATCCGAAGGGATTCTCAGTTAGCCCGTTTTTTTGCAAGATTCTCCTGCACACGCTTATATAATTCCTGTGCGGCATTATAACCCATCTTCTTCTGACGATGGTTGACAGCAGCCGTCTCAACAATCACCGCAAGATTTCTGCCCGGACGGATCGGAAGGGAATGGCAGACCACCTTGTTCCCAAGGAATTCTGTATATTCCTCCTCAAGGCCAAGACGATCGTACATCTTGTCCTTGTTCCACTCCTCCAGCTTGATCACCAGATCTATGCTGTGTGTATTCTCTACACTCTCTACACCAAACAGTGTTTTTACATCTATGATACCAATGCCCCGCAGCTCAATAAAGTGCCTGGTGATATCCGGAGATGTTCCCACAAGGGTTACGTCATCCACTCTGCTGATCTGTACCACGTCATCTGTAATCAGACGATGTCCCCGCTTGATCAGCTCCAATGCCGCCTCACTCTTGCCGATACCGCTCTCGCCCATGATCAGCACACCCTCGCCATATACATCGACCAGAACGCCATGAATGGAAATTGTCGGCGCAAGCTGTACATTCATCCACCGGATGATCTCTGCCGTAAATGCAGAAGTTGTCTTGTCTGTACCGAAAACCGGCGTATTGTACTTCCTGCAGATCTCAATCAGCTCATCTCCGGGCTGCTCTGAGGTGGTAAAAATAATGCAGGGCACTCCCTTTGATACAAAGGCCTCAAAGGCTTCCTTTCTTTTTTCCAGTTCCATACGGTTCAGATAGGAAAGTTCTACAACTCCGATAATCTGCACTCTTTCATTTGCGAAATGCTCAAAATATCCTGTAAGCTGAAGCGCCGGACGGTTAATCTCCGGAACAGAGATCTTTCTCTCTGCAAGATCAATCTCCGGAGTGAGGCTCTTCAGATCCATCTCTTTCTCGAGCTTTTCCAGCGTGATATACTTTGTTGCCATACTGAACCCTCCCCTGTGAAAACGGTACTTTCCTGCTGAACATTATACCACGTGCAAAAATCTTTGCCATGCCCTCCGTCACTTTTTATCGATCTGCCGGAAAAAAGCACAAATCATTGTGGATTCTGCTGTTTATGGAAAAAATCATAGACACTCTGTGCCGCTTTTTCATTCATGCCGGGAAGCTGTTTCAATTCCTCTGTCCCTGCGTTCCGGATCGCTTCAATATCCGGGAAGGAACGCATCAGCTCCCTTCTTCTCTTCTCGCCGATATTCGGTATGTCATCCAGAATGGAGTGCACCTGCTCCTTGCTGCGCAGAAGACGGTGATATTCAATGGCAAAACGGTGTGTCTCATCCTGTATTCTGGTAATCAGATGAAATCCCTCAGAATCTGTATCAATCGGAATCTCTACATTGTTGAAGTAAAGTCCTCTGGTGCGGTGCCTGTCATCCTTTACCATACCTGCAACCGGTATGCTGAGGTCCAGTTTTTCCAGAACAGAAAGAGCGACATTGACCTGCCCTCTTCCACCGTCCATCAGAAGCAGGTCCGGCAGCTTCTCAAAGCCGCTGTCCGCCTGCACACCTCTCCTGAATCTTCTCGTCAGCACCTCTTCCATACTGGCATAATCATTTGGGCCTTCCACAGACTTGATACGGAACTTGCGGTAATCCGTCTTCTTCGGCTTTCCCTGTTCATACACCACCATGGAACCAACGCTCTGGTATCCGCTGATATTGGAAATATCATAGGACTCAATTCGGTCTGGCGGCTCAATTCCCAGCCAGCGTCCTATTTCGTTCACGGCACCGATTGTCTTGGAAATATCCTTTTTGATCCGCTCCCGGTCCTGTGTCAGAATAATCTGAGCGTTTCGTCTGGCAAGGTCCACCAGCTTCTCCTTTTTGCCCTTTTGGGGTACAAGAATATGGACCCTGGTCCCCCGGACATTCTTCTTACCGGTCAGCCACTCCTCCAGCAGGTCCGTATCTCCGACTGCATCTGAGAGCATGATTTCATGTGGAATAAAAGGTGTACCCGCATAGAACTGCTGGACAAAGCTCTCCATTACTTCACCACGGCCCTCGTCATTTGCAATTTTCAGATAAAAATGGTCTCTACCAATAAGCTTGCCATCCCGGACAAAAAAAACCTGTGCAATGGCATCTTCGCCATCCGCTGCCAGTGCAATTACATCCTGGTCCTCTCCGCTTCCGGAGGTGATCTTCTGTCGCTCACTGAGCTTCTTTACGGCAGCAATCAGATCCCGCAGAGAGGCGGCTTCCTCGAAGCGCAGCGCACTGGCTGCTTCCTGCATTTTCCGGTTCAGGTCTGCAAGCACCGTCTCCGTCTTTCCATTCAGAAAGGCAATTGCCTCATCCACCTGTGCACGGTAATCCTCCTCAGAAATCCATCCCTGGCAGGGGGCCTTGCACTGATGCAGATGGTAGTACAGACATGGACGCTCCCTGCCCTGTTCCTCCGGAAGACGTTTGCTGCAGCTGCGAAGATGATAAAGCTTCCGCACCAGATCAATGGCCTCCTTTGCCGCTGTAGCATCCGGGTACGGTCCAAAGTACTGGGACTTATCCTTCTTCATTCTGTGCGCATACAGCACTCTTGGAAAATGCTCCTGAACAGTGACCTGAATAAAGGGATAAGCCTTGTCATCCATCAGCATGGTATTATACTTCGGCCGGTATTCCTTGATCAGGTTACACTCCAGAACCAGAGCCTCCACCTCCGAATCGGTAACAATGTATTCAAAGCGTGTGACCTGGGGCACCATGCTGTATATTTTGAGTCTTTTATTTCTGCTGTTTGAAAAATACTGCCGCACACGGTTCCGCAGCCGGACTGCCTTTCCCACATACATGACCTCGTCCTGCAGGCCATGCATAATATAAACGCCCGGCTTCTGTGGCAGCTTTTTCAGCTCTTCCTGAATATCAAATGCCATTCATACCTCCTCTGGTATATCGGTATATAATAAAGGAACATGCAGGCAGCAAACATCATATCTATGCTGTACCCACAGCTGTATCTGAAAATAGTACGAAAAATCCGACCCCGTCAGGAGCCGGATACCTTATTCTTCGCATTGCGCTTTTCTGGTGCCCTACACTCTGTGGTCCCCTTTTATTTCACCCAAGGCTACACAAAAATGCCTGATGGACCATAGGAGCAATCGCTGAGATTCCTCTTCTATGTTGCGGATGTCGCGGCTGCGGATGTCGTGATTGCAGATGCCGTAGCTGCAGATGCCGTGACTGCAGATGCCGTGGCTGCAGACGTCGTGCGTTCCCCGATCACCGTATTCATGATCCGCATAAACTCCTTGCCTGTGATGGTTTCCTGAATGATCAGATAGCCGGCCAGTCTGTCAAGCACATCCCGGTTTTCTCCCAGCAGCTTCAAAGCTTTCTCATAGGAAGCCTTCAGCATACGCATGATCTCGTGATCAATCTCCGTCGCCGTCTCATCCCCGCAATCCATCACGGCTCTGCCACCCAGATACTTATTCTCTGTATGTGCCAGCCCCATCAGGCCAAACTTATCAGACATGCCATACTGTGTGATCATGGCACGGCAGATCTGGGTTGCCTTCTCAATATCATTGGAGGCACCCGTCGTAATGTCCCCAAAGACCAGCTCTTCCGCCGCCCTTCCTGCGAGCAGGCCAGTCACCATATCCTCCAGTTCCTTGCGGGAGTTCAGATATTTTTCCTCCTCAGGGACCTGCATGACGTAACCGAGCGCTCCCATCGTTCGGGGAATAATCGTAATTTTCTGCACCGGCTCCGTATGCTTTTCCAATGCATTGACCAGCGCGTGTCCGACCTCGTGATACGCCACAATTCTGCGTTCCTCCTTGCTGAGGACACGTTCCTTCTTCTCCTGACCTACAAGGACAACCTCAACAGCCTCCTGCAGGTCCTTCTGGGAAACAGCGCGTCTTCCGTGCTTGACCGCCAGAATTGCCGCCTCATTCACCATATTGGCGAGGTCCGACCCTACAGCGCCCGAGGTGGCCAGCGCGATCTCCTGCAGGTTCACCGTATCATCAAGCATGACCTTTCTGGCATGTACCTTCAGGATATTGACCCGACCCTTCAGATCCGGCCGCTCTACAATGATCCTGCGGTCAAACCGTCCGGGACGAAGCAAAGCCGGGTCCAGAACCTCAGGGCGGTTGGTTGCCCCGAGGACGAGCAGCCCCTTTGTGCTGTCAAAGCCGTCCATCTCAGCGAGAAGCTGATTAAGCGTCTGCTCCCTCTCGTCATTGCCTCCGCCGTAGCTGGCGTCACGCGTTTTTCCTATGGCATCTATTTCATCAATGAAGATGATGCAGGGTGCCTGCTTTTTTGCCTCTTCAAACAGATCCCTGACACGGGATGCACCCACGCCCACAAACATCTCTACAAATTCCGAACCTGAAAGGGAGAAAAAAGGAACATGTGCTTCTCCTGCTACCGCCTTGGCAAGCAGCGTTTTTCCGGTTCCGGGCGGCCCCACCAGAAGAGCACCCTTTGGCAGCTTTGCGCCGATCTGTGTGTACTTCTGCGGATTGTGAAGAAAATCCACAACCTCCTGCAGGGAGTCCTTGGCTTCCTCCTCGCCGGCGACATCCGCAAAGGTTACTCCGGTATCTTTCTGGACATAGGTGCGGGCTTTGCTCTTCCCGACGCCCATGACACCGCCGCCCTTTCCCATGTATCGGAGTATGAGATTCAGGCCGATCATCATAATCAGCACCGGAATCACAATCTGGAAAATAGCAGCCAGGATCTGCGAACGTACGCTGCTGGATTTCTTCTCATAAGTAATGCCCTTGCCCTTCAGCAGTTCATTCAGACCGTTCTCATCCCCCACAAGCGTAACCCGCCATGTATATCCGGTAGAATCCTCATTCTCCTGATTCCCGTCACCCTTTTCCGTGACAAGCAGAACGCCATTCTGAAGCACGACCCTGGAGACCTTGTCTTCCTCCACCAGCTGCTCAAACTTATCATAGGTGATCTCATCCGTCACAGTGGCCTGCATCACACTGCCGATCACGCTGAATATAATGATGCCCAGCATAATTGCAGCCAGCACAATCCAGAGAGTCCGATTGTTGTTGCCCGGACCGTCACCGGAATTTCTTCCCTCGTTATTGTTGAAATTCAAAGGCATTTCTCCCCTTCACTTCCCACTGCGCAGCCTGTTTACCTTGTTCATCAGGTATTCCTGCTGGTTACTGTACTTCTCGCAATAGGCGTCCGTTGCCGCCTTCGTAAACAGGGCAAACTCTTCTTCCGCGCCCATGACTCTGGGTGTCTCATATGCAAGCCGGTATACCTCACCTGCAATCTTCGAAATCAGGCTCTCATCCTTCATGTGTCCCAGCCCGAGAATGATGGACCCGTAATTCTTGTCCGTTTCACAGAGATGAAAATAGAGCATCGTCATATTAAACAGCTCTTCATAAAGAACTTCTTTTCCTATCTCTCCATATTCCTGTATCATCTCCACCTTCCAGTCAGAAAGTACGGAGGCCTTCTCCTTCTCGATTCTCTTTCTGGCAAAGAAACCTCTTGCTGTCGTATTCACGTAGTACATGCTCATCCAGCCGCGGATAAAATAGTCCACATTCTGTGCATTCCGTTTGCCGTAACGACTCTCCAGCAGCCTTGCACGCAGCTCATTATCCGGTGCATTTCCCTCCTCGGCAAGCGCCTGATCAAGAATTTCCTTTCTCTTCTGGCAGTCCAGCTCCCGCATATAGCGTTCAACCCACTGTTTTCTCTCCATCTATCTCACATCCTCCACTCATTTACAAAAATTATCCTGACTTCTGAAATGATGTATTTTTACGCTGCCTGTTACGTAACAGCGGATATATAAATTCAGCCGTATAAAAACCCTCATCTTGTCAGATGCAGCAGCAGAGCGGTATCCCACCACCGCCAAGGCATGTACAGCATGCCAGCGCACTGCAAATGGCAGCAGCTGTTTTGGAACAGGTACTGCTATTTACTGTATCGGAACCGCCATAGCATGGGGAGCCTTCATAGCCATAACCCTGTCCCATGTCGTTATACCAGGAACCGCCGGCTGAAATCTGCTGATACAGCTGACGATAACGGTTATTATCCGGGTCCATATTGCATGCCGTTTGCGCATCATTCTGTGCGTCCATGCTGTTGCCCATGCCGTAATTGGCAATTGCATGAAGGTAGTACCACTCGGCATTCCGCTCGGATATCTGGTCCAGCACATGCATGGCTTCCCTGAAATGTCTGCTATTGATATAGTTCGCGGCAGCCTGCATCTCAGGATTTTCATAAGCTCCATCGGATGCTGACCGGTATCCGCCAAATCCCTCATAACCATAGGAACCGGATGAACCCGGTATCTTGCCTGAGCGCTCATCCATGATCTGCTTGTAGGCTTCCTGCACAAGCTTGAACATTTCCTCTGCTTTATCCTTGTTCGGATTATTTATATTCGCGTCCGGATGATACTTACGGCTCAGCTTCCGGTATGCTTTCTTTATTTCCTCATCACTGGCATCCCTGGAGACACCCAGCACTCTGTATGGATCCTGCATGTATTCCTCTTTTCATATGATCATCAGTACCTGATCTGTATCATGGTTACTGCTGTATCCGGTTCATCTGATCCATTGATTCCATTGATGGATCTACTGATTAATCAGCTGCACCTGATATACAGTCAGACTTCCTTGATTATAATGCATCCGGCTGATTCTGCAAAGTCTTTAACCTGACATCATCTTTCTTCTGCCGGTCCTCCTCTGCCATCTTCGCCCGCTTTGCCCGGTATTTCATCCAGATTCCCGAATAGATAATATTCCGCAGAAGATCCGCATCCAGAAGAATCGGCAGCTTCTCAAAATGTCTGGCCATTCCGGCAGCCTGCATCGTCAGAAGATCACCGACGCGCATCTGATAATCCGCCTCCTCACAAATCGAAAGAAATGGATTATAGCTGCAGTTTTTACGGTCCTTCTCCAGATCATCCCAGGCATCCATAAGATAGATGAAGCATCCGAGATGATAGCCCAATTTTCCCAGGTCCTCCGACCAGATATCATCATGGTACCGGAAAATCTCCGACATAAGATCCCCGGTAAGGTCGGCAGCCGCATCCAGAGACCTGTCATTCTTCTCTTCAATTGTATGAAGTGCCTTAAGATACCGCAGAATCGCCTTCGTCTGTCTGGGATATTTCCGTGAGGTTTTCAGATAAGCCGGTCGTAAGAGCCTGAATGCTGCAAGACTTGCCGCATTCTTTTCATCGATCCAGTCATCCTCCAGATTATGGAAAACCAGCATCAGATTCATGTCCGCCGCATAGGCGGTATATTGATTGCGGATGACCTTACGTTTTGCAGCCGGATGCAGGATACACCGTTCTTCTGTCACAGGAGCAGGATCCTCATACAGCGCATTCAGCAAGATCGCCATAAACGTCATATCATACGTCAGCGTAGCGCGCGCAGCCTCTCCACAGGAATCCTTCAGGTCCCGGCATACTCCGCAGTAAAACTCTCTGTAGCGGTCGTAATCCTTACCCTTCAGCTCATCGCGATCAATTGTGATATATCCAAACATAATAATTCCTCACCAATTACCTTTGCATTACCTGAACCTCATAAAAACTTACAGCTTCCTATGGAACAACTGCCTATGGGTAATTCCGCATATTCCTGTCACTTCAGGTATTGCGGATAAACTGTGTATGGCATCTTGGACAGGTGATCTGAATATGTCCTTTGCCCCTCGGTACGCGGACCTTCTGCCCGCAATTCGGGCACTTGAAGTACGCATGCTCTCTGTCTTTCGCCGCACGCATTCCTCCGGTGAAGAATGTCTTTACGCGTCCCCATCCCTCCAGAAATCTGCGGTTCTCCTCTGCACGCTTCACTGTATTTCTGGAAAGCATCCGGAAAAAAATCCAGATCAGCAGCAGGGTTGTAATAATCGTAAGAATAAGGTTGCTGACAAACATGGAGACAATGAGTAATCCCATCTCCACATACAGCATCACACGTTCAAGCTGATCTACACCATATCTGCCATACATGTGACGGCTGATCCAGTCTCTGAATTTCTGCATAGAATCTACCTCCCGATTTAATTACTTTAGCGCTTTACAGACATGAATGCAATTTTTGAAGTATAAAATTTCCTTAAAGTGCGGATAAAGCGTTACAGTTCACTGGCAATGTCATTTAGTTTAGAGATGAAAACCAGTCTATGTTT
>JBJEMO010000111.1:0-2028 GCA_051879715.1 Bilifractor sp. | reverse complement strand
GTGATAAATGACTATTCACATCTTATCATAATATGTTCAAAATTTCCGAAAATAACAGGATATGGTTCAGTATCAGCCTCATCGGCCTACTGGCTTTCAGCTATGCGCTTCTCCAGAACCTTCTTCAGGTTATCAGCAGAGCCCATTCCCAACTTCTTTCTGATGTTGGCCCGCTGGGTAGTGATGTTCGATTCCGACTTGTTGAGCAGCGTGCAAATCTCACTCAGCTTTCTGTTCTGCAGGATAAGGTAACAGATTTCCTGTTCAGAGGCACTCAACTCGGGAAAGACGCGTTCTATGTTCTGTTTGCTCAATTCGCGGGTCTGGAGATATTGCATCACATTGTCTATGACATTCTTCTGCGAAGCCTCACCCAGAAGATCCAGCAAATGCGCGGTAAGTTTAACATCATGCCTTTCCTTCGCCAGAGCCACGTATGCCTTAATCTGCTTTTTGTTTATCTTCAGCACCTGGAGCAGTTCTTCCTCATCACGCTGCAACATTCTGTTCGCATTGACAAGATACTCACCGTTTCTGGCAACAGTCAGACTCAGCACGCTGATAAAAAGCAATATGAGCATCATCATGAAGAAATAATCCATGAGCGATTCATCCCCCGTTACAATCACACTCAATATATAAACCCCAAAAGCTATTCCCACCAGCCAGCGTGTGAGACGCGCCTGATAAGCCGCCAGCGAGAAAAACATGTTGCCTGAAAGGATAAGCATATTGATGAGAATCACCATTCTGTTATCTTTCAGCGTAGGCATAAAGGCACTGTAGAGGATATCAGCTCCGATAAAGCACTGGGTGGCGATAGCGATACAAACGATTGCCCTCACCATTGGGATTTTCCCGAAGAGATAAGCCATGAAGGAGGATAACACGACAATCAGAAAAACGATGTTAGACGCGGTAAAAAACGGATCAAAGGCTCCAGAAAAGCCCAGGATATTTGACAGGATGCCCAAAGAGAGCATCACGGAGAAACACACAAGGATAGCTTGACGTTGGCGGTCCAAGTAATTAGATTCTCTCTTTAGGAAAGAGAATCCTAACTGATGTATCTTAGATTTCTTTGCGTTCTTTTCTTTCATATTCATAATGGATAGAGAAATTATTTCGTATTGACAGATGAGGCAGGGTTGCCCTGACTGACGAATCGCTTTTTCTTCTTGCAAAAATAATAAAAAAGATTGGTTTTGATGTATTTTGAGGGATATTTTTTTATAATTCCAGAAAAATCAGCATTTTTCAGTGTACTTTTCTCCCTATCGAGAGTGGTTTTCCATTACTTTTGCATTTGAAAATTCAAATCATTTATCAATCATTTAATACTAATTACGTATGAAAAAGAATATCACTTTCAACAGTAAGCACATACAATGGTTTCTGTTTTTATGCTTAAGTTTCAGCTTCACATTCTGTATGTTTCTGCTATCTTCATGCAGCGATGATGACCATGAAGAAGTAAACAATCAGGCACACTATCAGGACGTACCAGCCAGTCTTCTGACCGATGCCAAGAAACTGGAGATGGTCCGGTCCATCCAGGACTTGAAAGACGGAAGATTCTTCTATCTTGACTATACGGAGGATTACAAACTCTCTACCATATCAGGCTATAATCTTACCGACAACACCCAACTGATTGGTGCCGTATTGAAAACCCTCTGCGACAAAACACCATCCTGGCTCAAGGCAAGAGTCAAGCTGGATGCCGGCTGCAGTGCCTTTGCTGTTACGACACCAGATACTGGTGATTATCTGATGGGGCGCAACTTTGACTACTCTCACGATAATGAACCGATTGCAGCAGCCCTGGTTCGCACGGCTCCAGAAGGTGGACTGAAATCCATCAGCATGGTGGATGCCTACTGGATAGGTTACCGGCAGGATCTCTGGCATTACATTCTATATAACAAGGAACAGTTTGAGAAACATAAGACGCAAGACCTTTCCTATATCATGGCATTTCCATATCTTCTGATGGACGGCATGAACGAGGCCGGCTTTGCCGTATCC
>JBJEMO010000110.1:0-2033 GCA_051879715.1 Bilifractor sp. | reverse complement strand
GCGTCATTCCTGCATCCACGATTTTCTGCCGGAATTCTTTTGATGTGTATTGGTACCCTCTGTCTGAATTATGCCGAATTCAGGATAATTCAGACTATGCCGAAGAAAAAACTATGCCGAAGTTTTTCTTTGTTGCTTGAGTTTTCTTCGATGTCGAAAGATTCTTCGGCATAGTATTTCGGGTCAATCCAGAGAATAGAGCAGTTTCTTTATGGCAGCTTTCTTCCAGATTTTTTCGTCATCCTCAAATGCCGGGGCGGCTTTATTCATTGCTTCTGTCATCATTTCAAGCGTTGCGAATGCGTAAAAGCCGGATGTTGTTGACATACTTTCATGCCCCAACAGTTGCATGATAAATGGGAGCGGCACTCCATTACGATATAGATCCATTGCTTTTGTTTTACGGATCAAATGACAATGAACGTTTTTCGGAACCTCCGGACAAGTAACACGCGCTGCATTCGCTGCCGTTTTTAGAATCAGGCTTATGCTGTCCGTAGAAAGCTGATGAGGCTTTCCGTCAAGTCGGCTATAGAACAGCGGAGCTTCCTTCAAGTCGGGATGAAATTCATGAAGGTACTTTCTTAAATGAGCAACTGTTTTATTCATAACCGGTACATTTCTGGTTTTTCGTCCCTTTCCGATCAGCGTAACATAAGGATGGGGCACATCCAGATGAAGCGATGAGATCGACAGGTCGGATAGTTCCTGTACTCTAGCTCCTGTATCGTAGAGGAGTATCAGGATCATACGGTTCCGGCGATGCTTGGCTGTTCTGGTATCATATGACGTCAGTATGGCCTTTGTTGCTTCCGGCTGCAGGTATTCGATTGGTTTCTTCTCCTCCTTGACTTTTCTGACTGTGCAGACATCATTATAAATGCCGCGGAGTTCAAAATCCTCATCAGCACAGTATTTAAGGAAAGAGCGGATTGCAGTCAGCTTCAGATTTATCGTTTTGGGAGCGTACTTCTTCTTATGCAGCCATTCAACGAAATCCTTGACGTTATTTCGGCTGAATGCATCAAATGTCACCTGATCTTCCTTTAACCCTTTCTTACTTTCCAAAAAGGTGAGATAAGAATTCAGGGATTGTTTGTAAGCTGCTACGGACTTATCCGACTGGTTGCGCACCGCCGGCATAAAATCATGAAGATAAGCCCGTGCCATCTGCCAGAAGTCTTTATCTTTCTTCCTCTTATACTTCATCGGCATCCACCTCCGGTATCAATTCTTCTGTGGAAGCAGTCATGCCACGGTATTGGGGAAAGAAATCTGGTATCAGGTGTATGTAGTAATAAGTGCTTTCCAATGAAGAATGCCCCATGTACCGCATCAGATACGGGAGCATTGCGTGGATGTCTTTGCCTTCCGACGCCCAACGCATGATATTTGCGCATGCAAAGTGATGTCGAAAATCATAAGCCCGAGGCTTGACTTTGCCGTCTCTTTTTAAGCCTGCTGACAGCCAGATATTTCTAAAGTTAGCAGATAAAGCAGTACTGGAACAGATTTCTCCACGCCCACCAGGGAAAAAGTATTCTCTTTCTGGGAATACCTTGCGTATGGCAGCATCAATCAGTCACTTGCGCCGATCCAGAACATTTTAAAGAGCGGCATTCTCTCGAACTGCAGCAACGTCATGCTGATGCACAATCATCCGTCCGGAGATAACGAGCCGAGTCGGGAGGACCTGCAGCTGACAAAGCGCCTGGTCGAGGCGGCAAAACTCGAGGCAGAGTATTCCCATCCTTCCTTTGGAGCTGTTCCACAGCAGGATCCGTTCCGGAGCATACGCAGTCCGTCTTATTTTTATGATGGCCATTCTCCCCTACTGGTTTCTCCTTCCGCAGGTTATGCAACGTCTGTATGGATTTTCTGCACTGCAGGCCGGTATTGCTTTCCTTCCGCTGTCTGTCACAACGTTCCTCTCCGCACTGGTTACAGCACCTGTTACGAGTGCCGGTATCTATGAAGTGCCGGATGAGATTGCGGGATCTGCAAGCGGTCTGACAAATGCAATGCATCAGCTC
>JBJEMO010000109.1:0-2036 GCA_051879715.1 Bilifractor sp. | reverse complement strand
TATGGTCCGTCTTGTGCTTCAGGCAGTCGTATTCTCTGGAAAGATGCAGGAAATGCCTTCCCAGGACCGTGCCGTCCGAGCACATGACGGAGCAGGTACAGGAGCTGTTGATACCGAGATCGACCGCAATGATCCGCTGGTTATAGATATCTTCGTTATGAAGCTCCGACTCTTCTTTGTAACAGAAATCGAGGCTCCACCGTTTGCCGCGCTTCTGAAGTACCGGAGCGCATTCCTTCCGATCCGCGCAGTACCGGCTGATATAGTCCGCGTCTGATTTCCGGAGCGGGACCGTAATCCAGTCCCAGGTGTGGTGGATAAAAACCTTGATTTTTGCCGTATACTCCCCGGTGCGGACGAAACAGTTTCCGCGGTACAGACAGGGAAAAATCATGCCAGCGCGCGGATGGCCCCGCTCCGAGCCGCGGTCCTTCGGATCGGCGTTTTCCCAGCTTTTGTGATTCGACTGGTAAGAGGACACTTTGCCAATGGCTTCCGTAATCGAGCTGCGGAGCAGGTAGGATGGAAACTTGTAAAACTGCGTGTCAAAGTCATAGACCGGGACCCGACTTCCGGCAGCGTGGACCAGCGTTTCCACGTACCGCTGTCTGGATTTCTGGCCCTTTATAGGCTCGATCTCCTTCCAATGGTTCATGCAGACTCGGATCAGGTAATCGACGGCCTTCCGGTAGAGGCGTACAGTATCCCCAAACACATGGTTATTGTTTTTGATATGAATGCTGTACATAGAATTGATAACCACCGGAAGACCTCCCTTCTGTTAACATTTGCGCGGCCGTCCACCGATGCCGGGACGGGTTTTCTGACTTTCGATATAGGCTTCCACCTGCTCAAATGACCGGTCGCTGACCGTCACGACAAAATAGGACGGGTTCCACATATGTCCTCCCCACAGGGAATGTTTGAGCTCCGGATGGAGCTGAAACAGATGCCAGGCGGATGTGCCTTTGAACACCTTGATGGCGTCAGACAGACGGCACTGCGGCTTCGTTTCGATCAGCAGATGGACATGGTCAGGCATGGTTTCCATTGCGTCGATATGAATGTCCAGATCGGATGCGATTTCTGTCAGCAGCCGTTTCAGATCTGTCTCAACCGGTCCGGTCAGCACCGGTTTTCGGTACTTCGTGACCCAGACAATATGATACTGCAGACAATACACATATCCTCTACCATGTGTAACATCTGTTTTAGCATAAAATATATTGCTTATATCCATATTTAAATTATACCATACGTACAACGCATTTACAACCATCTGTTCGAAAAAGAGAAAAAGCCCGCTTTACTCGTGACTCTTGTCCCAATTCACAGAATTGGGACAAGAGTCACGAGTAAAGCGGGCAATTATCAATTGTGGTGGACCGGCTTCAGCCGTCTCCTGCTGATCTGTCTCTGCAGATGATCGGAATTGCTGTTTTTGCATGCGTTGTTCTTGTCGGACATTTTTGGATGAAAAAAGAGAATGAATAAGGATACGGTTATTAGAATTCTATGACGGCTTCACAAATCTGAAGCTTCTGGCAGAGGTCAGGCATGTCATTTCAGATCAGCAGATCAGAGATTGTATGAGACGGCTTGGTCTGAATCCGGACGATCACACAAAGGTAAAAAATTACTCCGCAGGAATGAAGCAGAAGCTGGGAATTGCACAGGCTGTCATGGAGAACCAAACAATTGTACTGCTGGATGAGCCTTTCAACGCACTCGATTTTCAGACCAATGCAGAGATTTTCTCTATGCTGAAGCAACTGAAAGAGGAGAAAAAGACCGTTCTACTCACGTCTCATCAGCAAGATTTTCTGGAAAAGGTCTGCGACGAGCTATACATCATTCTGAATAAGAAACTTGTTCCATTCACAGAGGAAATCCGCAGGTCGTATTTCAGTCTGTTCGGAAACGGAACATAAAAAGAAAAATCTGCGCAAAGAAAAAGCTCTGTCACTTGACAGAGCTTTTTATATAGTAGCCGGTAAGGGAATCGAACCCTTGATTCCGCCGTGAGAGGGCGGCGT
>JBJEMO010000108.1:0-2045 GCA_051879715.1 Bilifractor sp. | reverse complement strand
TATTCCGATCCATTTTAAATGTGAAATTTGTCATTTCTTCTGTTTTCGGCATAATAAAAACCTCCTTCTCTATGCTCTTATTATAATGAAACGCAGGAATGATTCAAGTGCTATTTGTGTGCTATAGCACCCATAATTGCTTTATAATTAATTTGCTTATTTTATTTTATTTGTTTTGAACATAATTACCGCCATGATTTTTCTATCCGAAGCTATTCATCATTGATTCCCTTGAAGAATTCCAGATTAACAAAGAAATGTTCGCTGCGATAATGGCTGCACTGGTACTCCATCTCGCGCATAAACCCTATTCGGTTAAGCAGACCCTTCTACTCTCCCGATTGCATTCACCTGATTGTACTTTTGTGCAGTTCACGTCCATTGAAAATACCGCGATTCATTCAAATCATCCACTGAGAATCCCGAATCTTCCTTTATTCTACCGCCTTGAGCGACTCTGCCATGTTGATACGGCGAATCTGCCGTCGCATCAGAACGTTCACGATCACCGCAAACAGCACCGTAATGATAAGTGCCAGCACACAGCTGAACGGCCGAACCGCAATCTGATACGTCATATTGTCGAGCAGAATCCGGCTCACCACCGCATGTGTACAGAGAATCCCCAGCGGAATTCCCAGAAGCCCCGCAATAAAAGAAAGCACCAGATTTTCCCTGAGCACATAGAAGCGCACCTCTCCAGGGGTGAACCCAAGCACCTCGACCGTTGCGATCTCACGGCTTCGCTCCTCAAGGTTGATGTTGGTCAGGTTAAAAATCACAATGAAGGACAGCGCTCCGGCAAAGGCAATGAGCAGCCAGATGATATAATTCAGGCAGGCGACAGAGCTGTCCACCTTTGCCCGGCTCTCGGAGAGCCTTGTGATACCGGTCACACCGGTCATCGTTCCCAGTTTCTCACTCAGAGACTGCTCCTGTCCGGCAGAAAGATTCCTCGTGCAGATCAGCAGCGTGTTCGGCCCTGTCTCCCCGAAGAGATCCTCCCCTGTTTTTTGCGAAGTCAGAATGAAATTTCCAATGTAGTTGACAAAGGTGTGTCCCGCCCGCAGCGTCTGTCCGGAAGCCGTAAATTTCATTCCCACCGACAGGCCGAGCTTCTCGGAGAGCCGCCTGGAGACAAGCGCCGAACCATCATCCGGCACGACCAGCGTTCCGCCGTCCGACACATCTGACAGCTTCCAGAAGCCGGACAGGTCCGTCCCATCCGCGAAGGCGTAAAGACTGACCGAGCTCATGGAAGAGGTTTTCGAGGAAACATCCAGAACCTTGCTGAAGGCTGGCAGAACCTTTGTGACGTCCTTCTCTTCTTCTACTTCCTTCATAATGTCCGCCAGAGACCTCTGATCTGTATCGATCGCGCATTCAAGCTGATAGGTCTGAATTCCCTCATACTGCTGACTTCCGACATGAACCATCGAGTCCCGGACCCCAAACGCAGTGACCACCAGAGCGCCGGAACAGCCGACGCCCACCAGCATCATAATCATCCGGATTTTATACCGAAGCATATTCCGGAGCGTCGCCTTACGGAGAAACGACAGCCTCTTCCACACCGGCGTGCAGTACTCAAGCAGAATCCGCTTTCCAGGCTTAGTCGACCTCGGACGGATCAGTGATGCCGGCGTCTCCCGCATCACCCGCACACAGGCCGCCATGGTGCCGATTCCGATCGACAGAACGGTTACCAGGAGTGTCACGACAGCCAGTCTGCCATCAAAAAGGTACCGGAGCCCGATAAAGTCGTAAAGCGTAGAATAGGCCGCCCAGAAACCCCGGGGCAGGAAAAAGGTTCCCGGAAAAAAGCCTCCCGCCCAGCCCAGAACAGCGGCACTTAACGCATACCGCATGTACTTTCCGGCAATAGCCCTTTCCGAATACCCGAGAGACTTGAGCGTTCCGATCTGTCCGCGTTCCTCCTCCACCATCCGCAGCATGGTCGTGATGCATACCAGAAGCGCGATCACAATGAAAAACAGCGGGAAGATATCCGCAATCGAATGGATAATCGAGGTGTCGCTCTCAAA
>JBJEMO010000107.1:0-14020 GCA_051879715.1 Bilifractor sp. | reverse complement strand
TCTCAGACTGTCCGCCGAATATGGCACAGATGTCCGTTTAGCTCGACAATCTGCATCAGTCCCGCCGCAGCCAAGTTCATCTTCGTATTCACAAATCAGATATCCGTTAAAATCTGAATCTTTTAACACCGGAAAGATCCTGGCATAAGGAATGCTTGCCTCTTGGAAATCCTTATCAAGATAGTGATATTTGCAATGACACTCCACGCTGTACGGAAGAATGTCTTTCAGCTCCTGAAGCAGACCGGAGAGTGCGCTCTCATCATGAAATTGAACATATCCCCACATACCGGCAAGAGCAGGCATGATCGCTGCAGAGGCGCCAGCCGCCATAACCTCTTTCACCGCTGTCTCCTGAGACACGCCTTTCTCACGCAACCTTTGGGCAAGCAGAAGATGCTCTTCCTTTACTCCTTCTTTTAAGGCTTTGATCCATTGCGGACGATTCGGATGTACTGCCAGAAATCCAAAATCCGGCACAAACCCCAGATATTTAGAGCCGGTCTGTCTGATAACATCCAGATATCTCTGCATCACAGGCGAACCCGGTGTCTCTGGGTTGTGAATCTCAATGCCGCAACGCACATCAAAGAGCTCCGCATATGGCGCAAGCCGGGCAAATGCCTCCGGGCTCATCATGTACTGAACCCGCATGACCTTACATCCAAGCTTATTTGCCGATTTCAGATCGATGATTGCATCAGCCAGCATTTCATCATCCGTCAGATTTCGGTCTGTCCGCATTCCTTTATCGTTATTTGCTCCGTAGGACACCGGACCTATTCCGTATTTACGTTTCAAATCGTTAACCAGTCCCAGAAATTCATCACTGACATTCGGGTAAGAAGGAATCATCTGCGTCGCAACGATCTCATACCCCGATGCTCCTGCAAGTGCCGCTTGCTTTACGCATTCCTCAAAATCATACTGAAATCTTGCATATTCTGCTCCGTAGCAAAACAGGGTTGCACCCAGTTTCATCTGGCTCATTCTGTCTCACCTTCCTTCTGGTCCTTTACATTGACAGTAACTTTTTCTCCCGAATCAAGTGCCATAAAGTCATGTCCCGGTCCGATTTGCATATACGGAACGCGAAGCATCAGACGGAAATCCAGCTCATGCTTCCCATCTCCTACGCCGCCTTTTCGGATAACGCGAATCCTGGCCGGCTGCACCTGGCTCCAAAACTCTGTAACTGCATAAGAAAGTTTGTAAATCGGCATTTCCTTTCCATTTAATTCAAAGGTCACTGCCTCTTGTGGCATCTTCTCTCCATCCAACCAGACTTCCAGCAAATCGATGTCCGAGAGATAATGTCCTCTATAATAGGCAAGCTGAACATCAAATTCAAAACCGTTTTTTCTCCCGTTAATATAATAGTTTCTGAAGGTATCAGTCTTTACAATCGATCCGTTCAGATTCATTCTCATCGCAAATCCCATGGTCTTCCTCCCTTCCGGATTGCCGGATCCGAACGTCTACATGTTAAGTAAACGCTCATACGATAAGTCGTGCCACAAACTGTATTAAACCAGCTGCTTCCTTCCACGTGACGTGAACCCCTCTTTTTTCAAAACTCTTATCTTTGCCTTTTTAATTTGAAGTCAAAAATTTCTTTCCAGTTATGACTTTTTCATCCGGATCACTTATTTTAGATCACTGTATAACAAACCTTTTATCTCTTCTGACGCCTAAGCTGATCCGCTTTAACCATTAAATAACCAATCGAAAAATCTGCCATCAGACTGGTTCTAGACTTTTCACATTTCACAACCGAACCAAAAGTGGCATTTTTTTCATTAACATTCTTCCAGAAAAATATCCTGTCCGGAGATATAGTACTGTCCCATCATAGGTATATGCTTCTGAAAAGCAGGTCCGCCAATACTATTCATAAAATCTTCTTTCGTTTCCCATTTTGATACAAATACAACTCTGCCTGGAACTTCGTGATCAACTCCGACATTCATTTCAATACAGCCTTTTTCTGTTTTTGTATCTTCTGCAAATGCTTTTGCCAGAGGCATATATGCCGCTACATCTTTTACTCTGTTATCATTTAATACGATTACCATATCTTTTTATCTCTCTACTTTCTTTTATGCATATTTACCAAAGAAGCCTGATTTCAAGCCATCTCTGGCAGTGTCATAAAGTTTCTTGGACTACAGACAAAACAATGTATGGGCGAAAAGCTGCATCCTGATACTTCTCTGTGCTGCTTTTCCAGGAATAAAGGTTCATGAAATAAAACGTCATCCTTTTTATGAAGGCGAATCGTTCCCCTTGGTTCCCTATGGCTGCCACCCTCTCATGTCTAACAGGATCATCCATTGCTCAGCTGATGTCCCAAATTCCTTCGTTCAGCCTGTCCATAGTTCGGGCGCCGCTCTTGCTCCTATACGGGGTCTTGCCCCAAACGATATGCTTCAGCGGCTTCGCTCTGCTTTGTCTTCGTAGGGAGCACTCCTGTAATTCAGCGCCAATTGATCATCTGGCGGACGTTCCCTGTTACATTCGTGCTGTTTGTTTACTTGTTGCTGTTATGCCGTTGCCGGCCTGATGATGTCCTTCTGCAGCTTCTTCGAATCATAGTCACATCCATGCTTCAGGATCGCGTAGAACACCCGTATTGCCTTGCATTCCACCGCTATCTTTGCCTGCATGCTACCCAGCGGATGACACATCCTGTTGCGATAATACAGGAACAGATCGCCGAACGCTGGATCCCATATCATCAACGCCCTTGCTGCTTCATACATCACCCTGCGCAGTCTTCGCCTCCCGCGCTTGCTGATCCCGGGCTTGCCTTTCCGCTTACCGGAACTAAGTTTTGTAATCTCCAGTCCCGCAAGTTTCTGGATCTGTTTCAGATCGGTGAAACGTCCGATATCACCTACCTCTGCTATAAAACCCGCAACCGAGCTGAACCCTACTCCTTTTATGGCGAGCAGTTTCTCCACGTTCGGTACTAACATCACCTTTTTCTGCAGAATTTCATCAACCCGCTCAAGCTGTTCCTGCTTCCTGCGGTAATCGCTGATCAGCACCCAGATACGGAACCTGGCTGCTTCTCCACCTTGCAGTCCGACGCTTTCCTGCGCTGCTTCTATAAGGGTCTGTGCCCTGCTGATTCCTAATCTCCCGCGCAGCTTCGCGTCCTTCCAGATCTGCTTTATCCCTTCTGCACCAAGCTTTATGATGTCTGCTGGAAGCGGTGCCTTCTCAAGTACCAGAAACCCGCTTTCTGCATCGAACTTATTGTAAACTTCCAGATATTCCGGGAAGTACTGCTGCAGCCATGCCTGGATCTGATTCGATAGTCTTACGTGCTGTTTCATGATCTGATCCCGGCACACCTGTGCTTCTCTGATCTCCGCATAGTTACCTTCCGGTATATATGCTGTACTGTATCTGCCTTCCCTTACCAGTCCGGCTATCGTCTTGGGATCTTTGATGTCGTCCTTCTCAGGACTGTTATCATCAAGTTCCTTGCTTCTGTTAACACTGTACGGATTTACAACTACCAGTTTCAGTTTGTGATCATGGAGAAACTTCTGAAATGTGAACCAGTAGTGCCCCGTCGGCTCACAGCCGATGATTACCTTCTTCATTCTGGTACGTTCTTTTATTTCTTCCAGCCACTTGTAAAATATGTTGAATCCGGCAGCTGAGTTGCTAAATGAAAGAGCTCTTCTTGAGAACTCTAGACCTCTGTAATCAAACGCCCTTGCGTAGTGCTTCTCCTCGCCGATATCGACTCCGATAACAAGAGTATCCGAAGAGACTTGAGAAATCCGTTCATTCTGTTTAGTATTCATAGTGAAACCTCCGATTCGATTGTTGTGTGTTTCATCCGGTCAGATGACACCTCAATCTTACCTGAGGTTTCTTTTTATTCAATTGGCGTTATATATGAATTACAGGAATGCCGCGCAGGAATCGGTGTCGCCCTGGCTCCTGCCAGAACTCCCGCCCCACCCCAAGTATGCTTTATACCGATCTCTGAACCCCAATGTACCAGATACATAATCGCTCAAAGCCGTTCACAGCGTCCAATTGTGAAAAAAGTATTTGAGTGTATTACTTCCATTCCATACCACGATTTTGTTAATTCGGAATCTGATTGAAAGCGTCCTTCTTTCTGAAACATTTATACTGACGCTCAGTGAAATATACCGTCGGCTCTATCTCGACACAAAACCGACATCCGGAATAAAAGATTCCTAAAAAACCGGCTTGTCACCGTGGTTTTGCATGGATCTCTTCTCATGCGCCACCTGTGACAAGCCGTATCTGTATCTTTACTTATTTTGAATAGCCGTATCGAAATTCCGGATTCTTTCCTTCATCAGTTTGTCCAGCTTCTCTTTATTATTCATGATCTTCGGCGCACAAATCGCTCCGAAGCCCTGAATTTCCACGGTGTGCTCGCGAAGTCCCTTGAAGGTTCCTCTTGCCCGCTCCTGCTGTTCCTTGGAAAATTCGACATGAACCGCGCCATTTTCGATGGAAAGCTCACCCTCGATTCCACAAATCGGGCATTCTACACGGGTAGTACCCGGAAGAATGGTGATGATTCTCTGATGGCAAACCGGACATACCCCTGCCGGCTTGGCTGTGCTCTGGAAGAACTCTACGCTGTCATCATCGTATCCCTGAACCGTCCGTCTCCCCATTTCATGCATATCATTCATCAGTTGATCGTCAAGATACGGATTTGCAATCGTACCCATGGAGTTTGCATTGTAATTTCCCATTACCTTCATCATAGGTGGGAATCCGAACAGATGAAGCGTCGCGGTTCCCATGGATGTCCAATTCTCTGTTGACGCCCCGCCTACAGAAATATAAGAAACTGTTCTCTTCTTCAACCGTTCCATTGGGAAGTCATCTGCATTACCCGGCATTTCTCCCTTTCTTCTTTTGTCCAGAACCCAGGTAATTGCCGAATAGTCATGTCTGCAAGAGAATCGATCTACAAAATCTTTAAACTGACCCACAGGTTGCAGAACATAGACGGGAGCCCCAAGAATAATGGCATCTGCCCAGCGGACCTGGTTTTCCAGTTCCTGAAAATCATCCTTGAAAACGCAGTCATTATCTTTTCCCTTTTCCAACGCAGTGGAGCAGGCCCCGCATCCCCTGCACCTTCCAATGTTCATATTGCAGGTATTAACAAAACGGATCTCCGCATCCGCATCTGCCTCACGGCAGCCGTAGAGGGCTTCCTTGACCAGAATGTCCGTGTTTGCATTTTTTTTGCCAAATGAAATTCCAAGAATGTTCATATGATTTCTCACTTTCCATTTTGTGAATTCGAATGTTCCGGATTAGCAGTAGTTTCAAGCGCACGCTTTTTTAGTATGTACATCTCTCAGTACTCCTATCATATTAACATTACACCCAAATTCTGTATTCTCGCATACTCACCGGAAATGAAGAATAAATTGACTATTACAGTTTATGATATCCCAGGATCAGGTCAAATAAAATGATTCAATTATAACCAGCAAAACGTAATAAATCATTCACAACATATATGGAAGGCAAAGACACGACCATCCGTTAATATGTTCTGGCACCTGCGCTGTTTATCTCTCATAATTATCATTCTTTGTATCAATCTGCCTGATCCTGGGATGTCCAGTATGAACGGAATAATATGGGGTTGTTGTTCCGACTTCCGATAAAGGGGTCAGACGTCTGAATTTTCCTTCTCTTTCCTCTTTTTCTAGTACCATACAAAAAAGCTCTGATCCATGGTCAATTCCGACAGGCGCAGCTTCCTCATATGGTACCATCGGCTTAATTGCACCCGTCGGGCACAACATTTCGCAGTAAGTACAACCGTGACGGTCGTCACACCTGTTCCCCTCTGAGCCAAATCTTTGTGGATTTACAGTATAGTCGATATAATTCATAGTACAGTTATCCATACATATGTGACATTTTGGCCATAAACACTTTTGGGGATCACGAATCAAGCTTCCATGCACATTATGAAACCCTCCGAGATGATCAATAGCCGCATTAGCATGTGCCGGCATCATATCAGGAGCAGGACAGCGCGGGATCTCCCGGTCATCCCCTCTATAGACCTTGTCCAGTTTTCTTGAGAGATCTTTCCCCCACTCTTCCGCTTCTGACAAATCCACCTTATCAGGATGACCGGCTGTATAATAAGGTTCGGGAAATATCTGGATAGAGCAGTTACCATACCAATCTTTCCAATCCACAATCTTCATACCCACTCTTGCAAGTCTTGGGACTACCAACGGGAAATATAAATCAGGCATCGTTCCATGAGTGCAAAATGAAAATCCAGGCTTTCCTTTTTGATCAGGCATTTCCTCTACAAACTTTCGCATGTTTGGAGGCATCTCATACCAAACCGGCGACCCAAATCCCAAAGCGTCATAATTTTCCAGCTCCCTGTATGAGGCCTCCTTCAGGAAACGCAGCGTTACTTCATCTCCATTTTCTCTTAACCCACTTCTAATAGCACGTGCAATTTTCTGTGTATTCCCCGTCTGTGAATAATACACAATCAGAATTCTCATCTTATTTTTCCCTAGCCCTCAAATATTTCATGCGATACCCAATTATTTAATGGATTATTTCGTCAGCTTTTTCCTGGCCTTTGCCTGCTGCTGGTAAGTATCATAGCCAATCGATACAAGAAGCAGAATACCCTTCACTACATACTGAGAGTTAACATCCATACCGATCATCTGCATTCCGTTTGTAAGTACACCGAGAATCAAACAACCGACTACCGCATCCGAAACATGTCCTGCGCCGCCGATGAATGAAACGCCTCCAAGGACACAGGCTGTAATCGCGTCAAATTCAACACCTGGTCCGATCTGCGAACTGGCTGATCCGCCGCGAGAAGTTAGAATAATAGAAGCGATTCCAAACAATGCGCCCGCAAAGGAAAACGTAAGAAATTTGATCTTATGAACATTCACCCCTGCCAGTCTTGCTGTTTCAGCATTCCCGCCAACCGCGTAAATAAATCGGCCGAATACTGTTTTATTGAGAACAAAACTGACCAAAATACAAATAATGATCATAATAATAACGGGTACGGAAATTACTCCAACCATTGCCTGCCCGATGTTCAAATAGCTCTGATCGAAATTATAGAAAGACTTAGATCCGGAAAGAATATAAGAAATTCCTTTAAACATTGTCATGGTCGCAAGAGTAACAATCATCGGATGAATTTTGAGCAGATTCGAGGAAAAACCGTTAAATCCTCCAAGTAAAGCACCAATCAAAACTCCTATAATGACAGCCAGAGGTACCGGCAGTCCATGTTCCATCATCAAAGCAACGCTGACTCCCATCACTGCCATGGCATTACCAACCGAAAGATCTGTACCTCCGCTAATCATAATCATTGCAACACCTACTGTAGCAATTATGAAATAAGCGTTCTGTGTCAGGATATTCATGAGATTACGAAATGAACGGAAGTTCGGCGACAGAATCGCAAAAACTATCATCAGCACAATTAAAATTACCCACATCATATTCTTCTTTATAAAAGAAGACATCGTTGTCTTTTCCATTTTCTTTTCCCTCTTAATTTACTGAAGCAAGACTCAATACATGTTCCTGTGAAAGCTCTGATTTCTGAATTTCCCCGGTTATCCTTCCCTCTGACAAAACAATTATGCGATCAGACATCTGAAGAAGCTCCTCCATGTCTGAGCTTATCATGATAATAGATTTCCCTTCTTTAACCAACTGATCCATTAATTCATAAATTTCTGCTCTTGCCCCTACATCAATTCCCCTTGTAGGCTCATCAAAAATAATAATGTCTGTATGTGCATTCAGAACCTTAGCAAGAACTACTTTTTGCTGATTTCCGCCTGAAAGGTTTTTGACCAACTGGTTAAGAGATGGCGTCTTAATATTCAGCATCTTTTTATACTTTAAAGCCGTTTCAGAAATAATATTTTCACTGATCAATCCATGTCTGGTCATTGAATACATATTACCCATACCAATATTCCAGGCTATGGGCTGATTCAAAAAACATCCCTGCATTTTACGGTCCTCAGGGATCAGTCCTATTCCGTAATGAATTGCTTTTTCCGGGCTTGTAATATTTACCTCTTTACCATGGATATAGATTTTTCCATCAAGTTTTTTGTCTGCACCGAAAATCACCCGCAGCAATTCGGTCCTTCCAGCACCGACAAGCCCGGCAAATCCGAGTATTTCGCCTTTTTTTAAATCGAAACTACAGTCTGTATTTGCATATCCAGTGATATGCTCTGCTTTGAGGACAACCTCATTTGTGGCACAGCTCTTTCTCTGGCCGTTGTTTTTCAACTCTCGTCCAACCATCAGCGAAATCAATTGCTCCTTATTTACTTCGCTGGTTCTGACTGTTGTAACATACTTCCCGTCACGCATAATCGTGATACAATCTGTTACAGCAAATAATTCTTCCAGTCTGTGTGAAATATAAATAATTGCACACCCTTTTTCTTTCAACATACGTATTAGACTGTATAGATTTTGTACTTCTGCAAGCGTAAGCTGTGCAGTAGGTTCATCCATTACGATAATTTTAGGATTTTTCGAAACCGCTTTTGCAATTTCAACAAGTTGCTGTTTAGCCGGAGGCAGTTGTCCTACATAAGCACCCGGATCAAGATTGATTTTATATCTCTGTAGCAATTCTTTTGCCTCTTGTCTTTGTTTTTTTAAATCAATCAATCCATGCATTTTATTGCCAAGATATATGTTTTCTGCCACTGTCAGCCATGGGATCAAGTTATACTCCTGATATATAACCTGAACGCCATTCTGTCCCGACAGTGAGGGTGTCATTTTATCAAACTTTCTGTCCTGAATATAGATCGTTCCTTCATCATTCTCAACAGCTCCGGAAAGGACCTTAATCAAAGTTGATTTTCCAGCTCCATTTTCACCCAGCAGAGCATGTACCTCTCCCGTATGAACTTCCAAACTTACGTGATCCAGCGCTTTAACCCCAGGATAATATTTAGAAATATCCTGCATTTTCAGTATTATTTCTTTATTCATCCATTCCCTCCTTCAGACATTGCCGTTTAGACACAAAAGCCTTCGCAGGTTAACCCACGAAGGCTCCTTTTCTCTAAGGCTTTAATCGTTTTCGCTGTATAAACACAGTCATTTCAGAGTATCCGCTGTGACAACAGTCGCATCGCCTTTTACATCTGCCATATCACCGCCATCAATGAAGGGTTGTACCGATTTCATCAACTGATTAATTGTATTGTCGATTGAGCCCATCGAAATAGTTCCTCTAAGAACGGCTTCATTGTTTTCGGAGGCTTTAATTGCAGAAGTGACCTCCTCTGTTTCATCTACTGTAAACACGGCAAACTTGCTTTTATCCTTAATTGGAGAAGACGAACTCATGACATAGTTGTTCGCAGCAATTCCCGGAGTATTGCCCGGGGTCAGGATTACATCAATATCCGGATTAGCCAGGAGCTGATTCTCGACAAGCTGTCTTGACTGATCCGGGCTGTCCCAGTCGACATCTGCAGTAATCATTTTCACCTTTGAATTGTCCTGAATTGTCTTCATCGCATCGCTTCTCTCAATCGCCTCTGGAGTATTAGACGCCGTAATACAAAGTACAGTAACATCTCCATCACCTGCATTCGTATAAGTTTGATCGATCCAATCGCCAGCCATTTGTGCAAGCGCTTTTCCCATATCTGCATCGGTTGCTGCTACATTATTTGCAGTAGCTGTCGGAATTGCATTTGCGAACCCTAGAACCTCTACACCTGCATCCACTGCATTTTTTACAGTACTCGCAATACCGTCTCCATTAACCGGCCAGACAACAATTGCATCGCACCCCAAGGTGATATCATTTTCAACCTGGTTCGCCTGAGCAGTAACATCTCCGTCGGCAGAATCAAATTGTACCTTACACCCTGCTGCTTCAAGAGCCTTTATCGTCCCATCGCGAAGAGCCACGGCAAAATCATTTGCTACCGTAGGAAATGTGACACCTATAAAGAGCTGCTTATCGTCTGTCTTTTTTGCAGCTTCTGAGGTTTCTTTGGCTGCCTCATCAGAAACACCTGCTGATGCAGAGGTTTCCACAGTACCCGCGGAGTCTGCATTTGCGTCAGAGGATGCTGTAGTACTGCCACATCCGGAAACAATTCCCGCAGTCATCGCAACAGCTAAAATCATACCCAAAACCTTATTCTTCATATATCTTCTCCTTTTCTGTCCCCGCAAAATATATAGTTTTGCTTTATCGATGCATTAATTATAGTCATACGCGCAGCGGTTAACGATGCCACGCTTTATTGAAAATGTGGATTTTTTTTAGATGATATGAAGTGTCTCTCAAATATTTCAGTCAGAATTGACAATCTCCACCCGATCACATAGCTTAAGCAAATCGTTATACTGTTGAGAGACAATAATTATTGCTGTTCCATTTTGGGAGAGTTGCATCAGATAATTTCTGTGCATTTGAAAAAAATCCACATCTGCCTCGGTGTTGAACACCTCACTCACAAGCAGCTGTGGTTTCTGAAGTAGAATTTTCTCATAGAACATTCGCATTTTCTTAAGGCTTCCGATGCCGTCATGCTCTATTTCATGACGATCTGGAAGCCAGCATTTGTTTTCCTCTCGAAGAAAATTCTTTACTCTTTCATTTAGGATTCCGCCAAAAAGCTGTGTCTTTCGCATCACAGGAAGCATAATATTTTCTTCCGGCGATAGTCCTGGCACTACACTGCATCGTTGAAACTCCACCGGCAAATAGGCAAGCCATCCACCAAATTTACCATCTGGAGTAAACAGCCTTCCTTCACGAAATATTTCACCACTTAATGCCTTCACTGATCCCGTCAAAATTGATGCAAGTTCTCGATTTGCCTGATTATTCATATCATAAATTCCTACAATCTGTCCTTCGCAAATTCGAAGATCAAATTGATTGAGATATTTAGGGCCGGTCAATTTACGAAGAAGAAGCACCTCTTTTCCGCCTTCCTTATTTCTCCCCTTCTCGGCCAATACGATTTTGCCACCCCGCATCCATGCCAAAAACTGCTCCATCGTAAAATCATTCTCAAAACACTCTCTGATCACCCGTCCATTTCTGACGATCATTACCCGATTCGCCAGAGAGACCATTTTGGGCACGCCTTCTCCTCTGTAAATTACACTGATTCCCCTTTTCTTCAAAAATGAAAGAACCCTCCAAATATGACTGATTCCCGATTGGCCTATTTCCGAAAACGAATTATCTATGCAAACAAGTGAAACATTCGCATAGATTGCTCTCAACAACTCCAGCATGCACATTTGTATTGCATCCAGATCCTCTGCTTTTTTTTCTGCTCTGAATCCTGCATCAACCTGTGCTAGAAGAAAATTTGCCTGATTCATAATATTCTTTTTCCGTATGATCTGCATCAGCCTGCGACTTCCGGAAAAAAGGATCATATTTTCTCCAACCGTCAGACTGTGAATCAGCGCAGGTCTTTTTCCAATAATATTAATAATCAGCGGTTGATTAAAATATTCTCCGGCACAATATAGGTGTCCCCGAAACCATAGGGTACCGGCCATAACCGGTATTTTCCCTTCCAGAAAAGCAAAGAGAGCCCGACCTCCTGAATTCTCATTTCCCAGCATCTCCACGATTTCGCCCACATACAGAATAAAAGTAAAGGATTCCGCAGTGTCATTCTCATAATTCAGCTTTAATTCATTCGCTCTAAGGAGTTCTTTATTCATGTCTGATTCCATCTTTCAAAATCAAAGGGATTTCCAGCCGAACCTGCGTTCCCACACCCTCCGTGCTGTTGACTACAATACCGCACTCATTTCCATATAATAATTTCAATCGATTATTCACATTTTTCAAAGCGATCCCACCGCCTCCCCGGTGAGTGTACACACTATAAAGTGGATTGCGCGATAAGCTGATTCTCAGATTCTTAAGTTGCAAAGGTGACATTCCCACTCCATCATCTGTAACCTAGATAACGACATGAGCATCTGTAAACTCTACATGGATCGTTACGGTTCCCTTCTCACGTTTATTTTCCAACCCATGAAAAATCGCATTTTCCACAATCGGCTGCAGTGTCATCTTCGGAATCTGACAATGATCCGCAATTCCACCATCATCGTGAATAAAAAGCTGAAAAGACATCCTGTCGGCAAATCGAAATCTCTGAATCTTCATATAAAGCCTGATATTATTCAGTTCCTCGGAAAGTGTTACAATGTCATTTCCTTTGCTGATGTTATATCGAAAATACTGCGATAATGCTTCTGTCATATCTGCAACTATTAGATTGTCATCAATGATCGCTCTGGCCCTGATATTTTCCAGTGTATTGTAAAGAAAATGTGGATTGATCTGATTTTGAAGCTGTGTGAAGCGCATTTTCTCGGTCATTAATTCCTGTTCCAGCGACGATCTCCGCATTTTCTCCTCTATGTCAAAAAGCTCTGATAATGCCACATTCATTCTTCTTAACGAATCAGAAGAGTTCCAAACACGCTGTGTCTTAAACGGGATGGACGAAAGTCCCACCTTTTTTCTTTCCTCATTCATCTGTTGATGCATTTTCTGAAGAAGATTTCCATTTCTCCAGTTTCTCACTTCCTCAGCTACCAATAATCCCAACAATACACCTAACACCATCCATGAAATATACAAAAGCTATTTACCTCACTGACATAATTTCCGATATTCACTTGGCTTAAGTCCTATATTCTTTTTAAAAATCCGGCTGAAATACCGATAATCAAAGTATCCGACAGCCTCTGCGATTTGCGTTATCGGAGTATCTGTCTCTTTTATCATTTGTTTCGCCTTCTCTATGCGAAGAAAAGTAAGATATTCAGAAAATCCAATTCCCGCAGATTTTTTGAACTGCATACTAAGATAAGCTGCATTCCATCCGACAAAATTTGCCACCGTATCCAGCGTGATGTTTTCGAAAAAATGTTCAGCCATGTATGCTTTTGCTTTTCGGATCGGTAATTCCGTATTCTGTTTGCGGTCTTCAAGAATTTTTCCAAACGTTCTTTGACACAAAGTGCTGATCGACCAGAGAATATTATTAGTATCGATCTCTATATCCAAAGCTTTTTCAATCTCTTTTCCAAAATCCATGATGATGTCTTCATTTACATGATTTCTGGTCAGGACCTCTTTCACGATCTGCTCAATACATTTGACGTAATCAAAAACAATCTTTGGATGGTAATTCGGATGGAATTTCAGATATTTTGAAAACCCGTCCACTTCTTCGTGAATAGTCTGGGCATCCAGAGCCTCCACAATATGACTGATGTGAATTTTTCTCTCCATATTAAGGAAGTCATCAACAGGAAACAGGCCGTAAGAAAGTTCATCATAGAATATCACACAGTCTCTTCCTTTTTTTATTCTGCAATTTACTGCCGTCACAGCATCCTCAATCGAGTCAGCTACTTCCCGGATCACATTTCGTTCCGTACCGACACCTATCGTAACTGTGCAATTTTCAAATTTACCAGTTTCATACTGAAGTTTCTTCTCAAGATCCAAGAGGCTATTTCTGATTTCATCGGATTGTCCGGATGTATAATTCACAATCGAAACAATTCCCGTATTCAATGTACTGTTCACATATTCAAAGCTCTGCTTTGCCATAAACTGTTCCACTTTACAAACGAGTATATTAAGAATTTCAGAGCTGTCTTTCACTTCCGGCATATCCAATTTGACAATAAAAGCACGAAATATCTGCCCACTGAATTCCACTGTACCCGACAATTCATTATCAAATTCATGAGAATTATCATGAATATTTTTTTTATGAATGATATCATTTAAAAAATGCCGTCGTAGTTGGGTCTTATTATTCTGTGACTTATACCTGAGCTCCTCAATTGCATTCTTTTCATCCTGCTCTTTAGATAATATGAAGTGACCTCACATTTGTAGCATCGTGGATTTACCTGT
>JBJEMO010000106.1:0-2063 GCA_051879715.1 Bilifractor sp. | reverse complement strand
CTCACTAACCCCACGGCAAGCCGTGGGGGTTGTGTGGCAACACAGCCCCATCGGCCTAACGTGAGGACTGCAGCACCATCGCAGTCCTGAGTGAGTAGCCTCATGCCTGTCCAAAAACCTTCGGATTGCGGATGGGCTACGTTATCAGCAAATTCGGCAGATCAGTTCCGGCTTGTCTGCTCGTGAACACAGGCACCAGTGGATGCTCTCACAAGTCCACTGCTCTGCGGTGTGTCACTAAACATTTCTGAGGGTAGGAGGAGTGTGATACACAACAAACTGCTGACAACATTGGCGATGTGGACCCGCCGAACGGGGCTTCTTCCTCCGGGAAGGAGCCTCCTGTAGGCAGAACCCCGTGTATGCCTTCCCTGAGGAGACACAGCACGGGAAGCCGTAAGGCACCGTAACGATTGTATGATTTTCAGAAAGGAGGCATCAGTTATGCTGACCTATGTACTGGCTGCAGACGGCTCACCGCTGATGCCGACCTACAACATCAAAAAGGTGAGACAGATGCTCAAAGGCGGCAGAGCAGTCATTGCAGGCCACAAGCCGGGATTTACAATCCGGCTGACCTACGCTCTGCCGGATCAGAAAACGCCGCATACGCAGAAGGTCGAACTCTGCGAGGATACCGGCTATCAGCATATTGGTGTCTCTGTCAAGAGCGCAAGGCATGAGTTTGTCCATCTGCAGGTCGATACACTTGCAGATGAGAAGCAGCATCACGATGCACAGAGACGGTACCGCCGCACAAGACGAAACCGTCTCCGGTATCGTGAAGCGAGGTTCGACAATCGCACGCACTCCAAGAAGCCCGGATGGCTTGCACCCTCACTTCAGCATAAAGCGGATATCCATGTGCGTCTTGTATCCACGTTCCAAAAGGTACTGCCGATTCGTGATGTATACCTTGAAGTAGGGACATTCGATACACAGATACTTGAGGCAAAGGAAAAGGGCCTGCCAATTCCGGAAGGATCAGACTATCAGCATGGAGTCCGTTACGGTAATGCAACACTTCGTGAAGCGGTATTTTATCGTGACGGCTACAAATGCCAGTGCTGCGGTAAGGGGATCGAAGATGGACGGATTCTGCGTGTGCACCATGTTGGTTACTGGAAAACACCCTCCGATCATACAGACCGGATGAGCAACCTGATTACGGTCTGCACAAAATGCCATACGGCAGCGAATCACCAAAAAAAGGGAAAATTATATGGCTGGAAGCCGAAGATGAAACCTCTGACTGGCGCAGCGTTTATGAACACCGTGCGGTGGAAAATTGTGCAGGCTGTCAAAGACTTGGATTCCAATCTGACTGTGCATACCACGTATGGAGCATATACAAAGCTGTCACGTCGGGATCACTCCCTTGCCAAGACGCATGCAAATGATGCCTATTGTATGGGAGCGTTTCAGCCGGTGCACAGAGCGACGGAACAGCTTCTGAAAAAGAAACGCCGCAATAATCGCGTTTTATCGAAGTTTTATGACGCAAAGTATATTGATATCCGGGATGGTGTCAAAAAGTCCGGATCAGATCTGTCCTGTGGCAGAACAAACCGTTCAGAGCCTCGAAATGGGAAAAAGAACTTTCGGATCTTTCGTGGCAAAAAGGTAAGCAAAGGACGTATCGCCGTTCGAAAGCAGCGATATCCGATTCAGCCGGGAACACAGGTAATGTATAAAAAGCATACCTATGTTGCAGTTGGAACACACAACAACGGCACAGCGGTTGTACTGAATTCAGGCAAAAGCATATCTGTCAGTAAGCTGCGGATATTGCATCATGCCGGAGCTTTTATTTGAGAAAGGGGGACGGCGCTCCTCCCCGCTGCAAGCGGCGGGGTTTCCGCGCCTGTATTCATTATGATCAACATCCATGAAGTAGAAGAGACCAACCAGATGATCGAGAAGGAGAACCTCGATGTCCGCACCATCACGATGGGCATCAGCCTGCTCGACTGCATCGATTCCGACCTCGCCACACTGAAGAAGAACATCCACGAGAAGATCTACCGCTGCGCGAAAGACCTGGTCCGGACGGGAGAGGAGAT
>JBJEMO010000105.1:0-62283 GCA_051879715.1 Bilifractor sp. | reverse complement strand
AACGGCTCACACGGGGATTTACCTCTATGACGCAGTACTCAAAGCTGTCCGGATTCAGCGCGTACTGAACGTTACAGCCGCCTGTGATGCCAAGCTCAGTGATAATATTCAGCGCAGACGTACGGAGCATCTGGTATTCCTTGTCTGCCAGTGTCTGTGACGGAGCCACAACGATAGAGTCACCGGTATGCACACCGACAGGATCGATATTCTCCATGTTGCAGACCGTGATGACATTACCGGCACTGTCACGCATAACCTCGTATTCAATTTCCTTCCAGCCGCCGATATAACGCTCCACCAGGACCTCATGGACACGGGACAGCCGGAGACCATTTGCCAGTATCTCACGAAGCTCATTTTCGTCGTGAGCGATTCCACCGCCGGAACCTCCCAGCGTATAGGCAGGACGGAGCACTACGGGGTATCCGATTTTCTCTGCAAAACGGACGCCATGCTCCAGACTGTGTACAACCTCAGAGGCGGCTACCGGTTCACCGATCTTCTCCATGGTGTCCTTGAACATCTGGCGGTCTTCAGCCTTTTTGATTGTCAGTGAGGTGGTTCCGATCAGGCGGACATTGTTTTCCTTAAGAAAACCACGGTCTTCCAGCTCCATCGCCAGATTCAGTCCGGCCTGTCCTCCCATTGTCGGGAGAATGCTGTCTGGTTTTTCCTTCTGAATCAGCTGCTCTACAACTTCAACCGTCAACGGCTCAATGTATACACTGTCAGCAATATCGCCATCTGTCATGATGGTGGCAGGATTAGAGTTCAGAAGCACAACCTCAACACCCTCCTCCTTCAGAGAACGACAGCACTGTGTGCCGGCATAATCAAATTCAGCTGCCTGACCGATCACGATCGGACCGGAACCGATTACCAGTACCTTCTTTATGCTCATATCTCTGGACATTAACGGTTACCTCCCATCATCCTGATGAATTTATCAAATAAATAAGCGGAATCCTGCGGACCCGGGCAGGCCTCGGGATGGAACTGTGTTGTGAAGATGTTCTTTCCCGTGTAGCGCAATCCCTCATTGGTCTTATCATTGACATTGACATAAGCCGGTTCTGCAATCTTCGGATCAACCGTATCCGTATCCACCACATAGCCGTGATTCTGTGAAGTAATATAGACACGACCTGTTTCAAGATCCTTTACCGGATGATTGCCTCCCCTGTGTCCGTATTTCATCTTCTTCGTATTAAACCCTGCGGCAAGAGCCATGAGCTGATGTCCCATACAGATCGCATAAATCGGCACATCTGACTCGTACAGCTTACGCACCTCACGGATTTCTCCCGGACAGTCCTGTGGATCTCCCGGGCCGTTCGTCAGCATGATTCCATCCGGATTCTGGGCGAGAATCTCCTCTGCCTTTGTCCAGGCCGGATATACAGTCACATCGCACCCCCTCTGGTTCAGGGAACGGATGATATTGTACTTCACACCGAAATCCATCAGAGCGACCTTATATGTCTTTCCGGTACGCGTGCCGGACACCGGAGCGTTTGGACTTGCATCCCTGTATGCAGGACTTGTAACGCCTCCTACAGTCGTATCCGTAGCCGGCCAGAACTCCTTTTCCGTGCAGGTTACCTTTTCTACTTCATTGCCTGTCCTGTATGCCCGGATTCTGGGAAGCACCTCATCCAGAACGAAATCCCCATCAGTGGTAATCATCCCATTCATTGTGCCGGACTCCCGGAGAATCCTGGTCAGCGCACGTGTATCGATTCCTTCAATGCCGGGCACATCATACCGCTTCAGAAATACCTGTATGGTGTCCTCGCAGCGGAAGTTGCTGGGAAGTCTCGACAGTTCGTGAACAATAAAACCATCCATATACGGTCTGAGGGATTCCTGATCCTTGTAACAGATTCCATAATTTCCGATCAGCGGATAGGTCATGCAGACTGCCTGTCCCGAATAGGACGGATCTGTCAGGACCTCCTCGTAACCGGTCATGGATGTATTGAAGACGATCTCGCTGATGACAGTCTTTCTGGATCCTATGCTTTTTCCTGTAAATACATGTCCATCTTCTAGAATCAAATAAGCTTTCATTCGCGTGCTCCTTGTTCAAACATGGATATCTGTGCCGATGTATCATCAAATATGCAATCTGTAATAAACGCACCTGCAATCCGGTACATACATTGTGTCTTTCTGCTCGCGCATAATTGCAAAACGATTATATCACAGGATGAAAGAGCTTTGTTCTGAAAATAAAAAGAAAAGCCACGGGAACACGAAAAGGTGCTCCTGTGGCTTTACTCTATCTTGCTGTATATAATACAACTGGTTTCAAAATTATAACCGGCCTCTTCTTTCCTGTATCTGTTTTCGGGCAAAAAGAAAGTGCAGGAAGCGGGACTTGAACCCGCACAGTATTGCTACCACAGGCACCTGAAGCCTGCGCGTCTGCCAATTCCGCCATTCCTGCATCTACAATATTAGTGTTGCCTGCGTTGTTGTCGCTCACAACGATGTTTATATTATCAGACCTGTCTGGAATTGTCAACCGGAAAAATCATTTTTATTTCAGGTTTTTTTGTGCCGTTTTTGCGGCCGGGCTCTGTCTTCTCTTCGTTTTCTTTCGCTGCCTGCGTACCGAGAAGCCGAATGTTCCCAGCTTTTTTCCAAGGCCGTAATATTCTCCATGAGAATAAACAGCCAATCCGGCGTCATCCAGATGAAATCTGCCCGCGTCATCCATAAAGGCCTGATCCGCCTGCACACAAACAACCTCAGCAAGAAACATATCATGAGATCCCAGCGGCAGCACCTCTTTCACCCTGCATTCTATATTGACCGGAGCTTCTTCAATGATCGGAGCCTGGATACATTTCGCTGTGCCGGGGGTCAGATGGCAGTACGCAAATTTGTCTATGTCTCTTCCAGAACGTACCCCGCACAGATCAGCTGCTTTCACCAGCTTCTCCGTTGTGAGGTTGATCACAAACTCTCCATGCTGCCTGAGCAGATGCCAGGAATACCGGCTCCTGCGCACAGAGATGGAGACCATAGGCGGATCGGAACAGACCGTTCCGGTCCACGCGACTGTAATAATATTCGGAATGCCGGCAGCATCAAAATGTGCAAGATCTGCTTCCTCCCTGTAACGGGAATCCGCTCCTGATTCCGTCTCCCCAGCCATGCTGACCATGACAGCAGGCACGGGATAGAGCATATTACCAGGCTTTTGCATTGTATATTTCATCAGCATACCTCTTTTGAACCTTACAGCAGATTACAGAGAGTGGATAAAGCGCAGAAATGCTGCCCGGCCCTCCGGTGTGCGCTTGTAGACACCTGCATCTTCCAGAACCAGCATGAAGACCTTGCCGATTTCCTTCCTCAGAATTTCATCTATATTATCTTTGTCGATATGGTCATAATTCTGCATGAATTCTTCAGCCCAGTCCGCATGCTTTGCCAGCTCTGCGTCCGCGCGAAGGTCCTTGCCCTCGAGAATAGCGCTCTTCAGGTCTGACATTTCCTTCTTCAGCCGGGCAGGCAGCACTGCAAGTCCCATCACCTCAATCAGTCCGATATTCTCCTTCTTGATGTGATGCAGCTTTGCATGCGGATGAAAAACGCCCAGCGGGTGCTCCTCGGTTGTAATATTATTGCGCAGCACAAGATCAAGTTCGAATTGATCACCGCGTTTTCTGGCGATCGGCGTGATGGTATTGTGCGGAGTTCCATCGGTCTGTGCAAAAATAAAGGCCCGCTCATCTGTATATCCTCTCCATGCATTCAGGATTTTGTCCGCCAGAGCTATGATGCGTTCTGTGTCGGTCCCGGAAAGCCTGATGCAGGACATGGGCCATTTTACTATGCCTGAAGTAACATCCTCAAAGCCGGGAACCGTAAAGTATGTTTCCACAGGCGCTTTAGCCATAGCAAACGTATAATGACCGCCCTGGAAATGGTCATGGCTCAGGATGGAACCACCGACAATCGGAAGATCTGCATTGGAGCCGACGAAGTAATGCGGGAACATTTTCACAAAGTCAAACAGCTTGCAGAATGTCGCATGTTCAATCCGCATCGGGACATGCTGTGCATTGAAGACAATGCAGTGCTCGTTGTAATAGACATAGGGAGAATACTGGAAGCACCAGCGGGAATTCTGAATGGTCACAGGTATGATCCTGTGATTCTCCCTTGCCGGATGGTCCAGCCTTCCTGCATATCCTTCGTTTTCCTTGCAGAGCTGGCATTTCGGATAACCGACCTGTGCAGCTTCTCTGGCAGCAGCTATGGCACGCGGATCCTTTTCTGGCTTTGAAAGATTTATGGTAATATCCAGATCTCCGTATTCTGTTTCCACCTTCCATTTCAGATCTCTCGCAATCCGGTACCTCCGGATATAATCTGTGTCTCTCGAAAACGTATAATACCAGTCTGTTGCCTTCTGGGGCGACTCCTGATAAAGTCTCCGGAAGGTATGTACTACCTCTGACGGTCTCGGCGTCAGAACGCCCATCAGTCTGGTATCAAACAGATCACGGTATACAATTGTTTCTCCGTCAGTCAGACCCTTCCGGATGGCATAATCCGTAAGCTCCTGCAGCGTCTCCTCCAGCTCGGTGCCGGCATCGATTCTCTCTCTGTTCAGCGTGGATGCATAGGCAATTACTTCTTCCTCGCTCCCCTCATAATCATCCTTTCCCAGTTCCTTCAGAAGGCTGTTGATGATATAGATAATATCTTCCTTCTCTATGAGTCCGGTGTACAGACCATACCCCGCAAGTCTGGTAACTGCATGATCAATGTCAGACATATTCTTCCTCCGTTTCTGCCGTGTGTACGACGCTCTGCATAAATCTTTACCTGACAATATTTATCATCTGTTCTCTGATACATCCTCTTCCATAAAGTACATTCTGGAATTAAAATCGGCAAAATATCTGGTTTTCTCATTGTAGCCGGTGCCACAGTACGCTCCCTGCAGCTTTACTCCGGCTTTCATAAGTATTTCCCCGCTCGTCACAATTTCTTCCTGTTCACCGGGCATTGTGACAAATTTCGCAATCATTTTCTGCAGCACAGATCCCTGCCGGACATGCACCGGAGAGGCGGTATTGATCAGATCTCCAAATTCCCGGATATCGTGCCGCATAGCGATATTATAAAAATGATATCTCTTCTCCGGATCCAGTCCCCTGGCCTTGTACTTTGCAAAAGGATGATTTGCCTCTGTCAGATTCTGGAAAATCATGCCGACTGCACGCTTTTTGTCTCTGGAGACAACCGTCCATTCCACCAGGTTATCAAATCTTCCTCGATAGAAATCCCCAGTCTGAAAGACTGGACGCCACTCCTTGTACAGGGCAATCTGTCTGCGGATTTCATCAAGTTCCTTTTTGTCCAGATCATTCAGATTCAGTTCATACCCCAGGTCTCCATATGCAGCAATATTGAACCTGGTATCCAAAGGCGTCTCCCGAAGTGTCTGATGATTCGGACTGGCGGACACATGCGCTGTCATGACTGAAAGCGGATATCCGTAGCTGTATCCCTGCTGGATTCTGGATCGCATGACAGGATCTGTATCATCACTGGCCCAGATCTGCGGAAAATAGCAAAGCGCACCCAGATCAAAACGGCAGCCTCCCGCGGCACATCCCTCAAAAAGGATCTCAGGAAACCTTTCCGTAAGTGTATGTGCAAGCCGGTAAAATCCGCAGATGTACCGGTGGGCCGTTTCCTGCTGCCTTTCTGCCGGAAGACAGGGGGAGTAAACGTCCGACATAATCCGGTTCATATCCCATTTGACATAGGCTATTTCACCGGACGAGAAGACCTCCGTCATCTTCTCTGTCAGATAATCCACGACTTCCGGATTTGCAAGATCCAGAAACATCTGATTCCTGCCTTCCGAATGAGGTCTTCCTGGTATCCGCATTGCCCAGTCCGGGTGCTCCTGATACAGTCTGCTCCTGCGGCTGACCATTTCCGGTTCGACCCACAGTCCGAATTTCATTCCAAGGCCCTGTATGTCCCTGGAAATCTTTCCAAGCCCGCCCGGAAGCTTTTCGGTATTGACATCCCAGTCGCCAAGAGAAGTGTCATCACTGTTTCTTCTTCCGAACCATCCATCATCCATGACAAACAGTTCGATACCAGCCTCCCTGCCCGCCTTTGCAAGACGCAGAAGCCGGTTTCTGTTGATTTTGAAATAAGCTGCTTCCCAGCTGTTCAGCAGAACAGGTCTTTCCCGGTGCTTCCAGAATCCTCTGACAATGTGCTCTCTGATAAAATGATGCATGGAAAGACTCATGCCTGTAAAACCCTTCCCTGAACAGGTCATCACCGCCTCCGGTGCCTCAAAAGCATCACCCGGCATGAGAAGGAAGGAAAATGAACGAGGATTGATGCCGGACACAAATCTGGTCTTTCCGAAGGCATTTACTTCTGCAGCAGCATAATGATTTCCGCTGTAGATCAGATTCATCCCGTAGCAAAGCCCTGCCGTTTCTGTTGTATCTGCTCTGTGGAGGATTACGAAAGGATTGCTGCGGTTCGAGGAGACGCCGGCATAAGAGGCATTCACCACCCTGCCGGCATTGACAGGTACATCCGACCAGTACATTTCCCTGCTCCAGGCGCCGTGAAACATGCGCATCTGATATCCGGCGTCTTCAAAGTCCAGCTGCGTACTCATCAGCCGCTCCAGGCAGACCTGATCCTGGCTGTCATTGACAAGCCTGCTGCTTCTGGTAATAATGTCGCAGTCCTCATACACGTAATAGTGAAGTTCCAGACGCAGATTATAGGATGCATCCCGCAGCTTCACAGTCAGATGTGAAAATCTGCTTCCGCAATAATCTTCCCCTCCGGATATTTCTGTAAGATCGTGATCACCAAAATAAGAACCCGGAAGCATCTCGTATTCCTTTTTATCTGAAGAAATCACTGCCTCTTCAAAAAGGAAATCCGATGTGACACTTCCATCAGCATGGGTCACCTCTACAAACGGTTCGCGGATATCTCCTTTGCCATAGGATGACATCTCCAGGCAAAGGTCTTCCAGCGTCAGAGACGGATGCTTCTGATCATACGAAATCATATTTCCCGCGGGAAATGCCCTTTTTTCCTCCAGACATGCAGCGTCCTGCAGAATTTCATCATCGGACTTCCCGCAAAAATCCCCAAGCGAAGTCCCATAGTACAGATGTTCCAGATGACCGCTTGGGAGAACCTGGAAGATATAAGTGGTTCCTGGCGTTCCCAGCACAAATACATTTTTGCTTCTTCGGATCATTACATTATCCCTCTGTGATTCCATATGCTGCTGTATAATTGATACAGAAATGGATAAGGAACAGGTGGTGCACCTGTTATTTCTCTGTATTGAACGTATCAGGTCATATTCAGACTTCTGATACAATCATTATGGATTATTTTGTTCCGTGTCACAATGTAATTTTGTTGCAAATCAATGTAAAAAAAGACCACCCGCCCGAATCCTCTGGAGATACGGGTTGGCAGTCTCTTTGAACTTTTCTTTGTGTTTCCGGGCAAGACCATTTATTCCTTTTTATTGCAATTCATATTGGTCTCCTGCATCCTGTCCCTGATGCCCCGGGGAGCCGCTATCGTCACGGGTCACGGATATCTCTGACCGTCTCTCCAATCAGCATTCTCCCCCTCACCTGTATTTCTTCCACAACACTGGATCGCCTGTTTACTACAATCTCAATCAGCTTCTGGGCAGACAGTCTTCCGATCCCCTCGGCGTCCTGCCGGTAGGTTGTCAGCGACGGCTCCAGAATCTGTCCGACATCAATACCATCATAACCTACCGCGCTGATATCTCCCGGTATGCTGTATCCAAGACCACGCAGTACCCTTCGGCCGCCAATATAAGAAAAATCATCGCTGAACATGATTGCGGTCGGTTTTACACTTCCTGACATAATCCTTCTGAGAACACCGCAGTTATAATCCGGATTGTTATATTTTCCATTATGTTCCGAATACTCATCCGCACCAATGCCTGCTTCCTTCAGCGCACGGTGAAAACCCTGCAGCCTCTTCTGCGTTACAAGTGTATCCTCGCCATGAATAAAGGCAATTCTCCTGTGTCCATGATCTATCAGATATCTGGTAAGCTCATATCCCCCTTCCTCATTATCCGACATCACGCAGCTGTGATTCTGAACCTGATAGTCAATCGTAATAAAAGGAATGTCGCTTTGAACAAGCTGCTGAATCTTCAGGTCCCTGAAATTGACATTTGCGATGAGAATTCCATCGCACTTCCTGTACCGCACATGCCGAAGAAAGGAATCCCCCACCATTTTCTGACTTATGAAGGTAATATCATAACCGAGTCGTTCCAGCTCATTCTTCGCACTGTTCAGAATACTTGAAAAATAAGGGTGCAGAAGGCCACTGGATGTCTCATCCTCGAATACGACCCCGATATTGTGGGAAATATTGGTGCGCAGCTGAATTGCCGAAGGATCCGGATGATAATCCAGTTTCTCCGCCACCCTCCGGATCTTGCGGGCTGTCTCCTCTGAAACATCCTTGTACCCATTTAGCGCCTTGCTTACTGTCGCAACAGAAACGCCGCATTCCCTTGCAATGTCCCTGATGGATACGGGACGCATTGATGCCGTTTCATCTCCTGTGCTGCCGTTTCTGGCATCTTTCTGTTGCCCGCCTGATAAGTTTTTTACAAAAGCCATGCACAACACCTTTTCCTTCTGAATGACGAAACTATGAATACCTTCATTATCTTGTTTACAAAGGTCAGAATTACTTCGAAGTTCAAACTTTTATATGTCCCAGAACTTCTCCTATACTCTCGTGGAACACCAGGTCTGCCCCGCTGTCACGATTCGTACGGTCCCGGTTGATCAGCACCAGATATCTGCCACTGAAATAATCCAGGAGAGAAGCTGCCGGATAAACACTCAGTGAAGTTCCCCCGACAATCATCATATCTGCCTCTCTGCAGGCCCTCTCCGCATTTCTCCATGCATCCTCCGGCAGCATCTCTCCGTAAAGCGTCACATCAGGACGCACCATACCGCCACATCCAGGAACTGTACACTTTGGTACAGGCTCCGTACTATTAAAAATATAATCCGCCGGATAGGCCTTATGACAGCGATCACAATAGTTCCGCAGTGTGGATCCATGTACCTCATAAACCCTTCTGCTTCCCGCCTTCTGATGCAGACCGTCTATGTTCTGTGTAATGACACAGTCGAGTTTTCCCTTCTGCTCCATTTCAGCCAGCTTCAGGTGCGCCTTATTCGGCTCTATGCCCTTTACATTCATCTTCTGTCTGTAAAACTCATAGAACACATCAGGATGATTATAAAGACAGTCACTGCTCAGAAGATATTCCGGCGTATAGCGGTCAAACTGTACATCATGCTGATTATACAGCCCGTCCTTACTCCTGAAATCAGGAATCCCGCTCTCTGTAGAAACACCTGCACCTCCGAAGAAAACAATGTGACGGCTTGCAGTAATCATTTCATTAAATGCTTCATACTTCTGTTCCGGATCAAGCCCCGCAAGGTATCTGACCCTGTCATACCGCTTCTCATATCTGTCAATATACATCTCATTCACCTCCTGAACATCGGATTTCATATGTAATTGACATCACTTTCACATCATCATGTCAGATCAATGTCTTCGCCTTCTGTATACGCTCTCATCATGAGCAGATTCTCTCCGGACCAGCAGAAAGCAGATGATATATACTACAGCCACAACAATGCCAAACACCAGCGTAGACATCCCTGTGCGAAGCATAGCGCAGGTATCATAAATTCCATGCAGAAAAACTGCGCTGACATATCCCATGATGATACAGATCGTCTGCCGTATATGGCGTCCCTGAAGATCATATGTCCTCGCTCTGCCATAGAAAAAACCAAACAGAACGCCAAAACTCATATGACCGGGAATGGCCAGAAAAGCACGCCCCACCAGAATGCCTGGCCCATAACCCAGCTCATATATTATATTCTCCATAGCAGCAAATCCCAGAGAAGCAAATACAGAATATACGATTCCGTCAAAGCGATAATTGAATGCCGGATTTTTCCAGGTTATGGATGCCATCAGGAGATACTTGGTGCCCTCTTCCGCTACAGCCACAACCAGAAAAGCCATTATGACAGTATATTTCAGGCTGGAGGAATCCAGAGAGGTGCGGTTCAGAAGCTGCATACCGATTTTCTCAAGCACCATGGAAAGAAAAGCCGCAAGAACGCCCATCAGTACCAGCTGCAAAAGCAATCCAACCGGTTCCTTCTCCACCTTGTCCTGCCGGTAAACATAAACAAGTAAAAACAAGGCAGGCAGCACAGCAAGAAAAAAGTAGAAAAATGCTACATATAAACCAGGCAGCAGAATAAACATACGGGATCTCCTCTCATGATGATATATATTTATATTATACCATCTATATCATCGGACCGAAAAGATCACATTCTGAAATCAGTAATGACAACCACCCAGCGTTGTTGTCGTCTGACGGTCATGATGTTCCGCGTTCTCAATCAGAAGATTTAATTCCACCTCTGTTCCTATGAAATCCTGTACATCGCACTCATAGATGGAATTCTCGGTACGCATCATAAACAGCCCATCGTCATAGGCCATGGAAATCACCGGTGACGTATGAATGAAAGTGCCATCATCATACTTCCGGCTGCCGGAAACACTCCCGATCAGGTCCCTCTGTTTCATTTTCCAATTTCTCAATCTCATACAATATCCCCTTTACGTAACTCCCCGTCATTTACTTCAGGCTACGTCTTTTCTATTCTAACTTAATATAATGACAAATGTGTGAATTTTTTTACACAATTATTCTGGCCGTAATTGAAGCTATTAAAGCTATTGTTCAGGGAACCGCATGAAAAGAGTCCTGACTGACAGGCCGGTGAGCTGCAGCATTGAAAAAACACCCGGGAGGCTGTATCACAGACGCTTCTGCAATGCAGCCTCCCGGGTATGAATACCTGTTATTCTGATTTTTTATGATTTATTGATCATGACATTAATGAGTTCTGCCTTTGACGGAATGACTTTAGCAAAATCAAAAAACCGTAGTACTTCTTGTCTGTTGCAGCCGTAAAAATTCAAGGACAATTTCGCAAACCTGCACAATTCATCCTGTATAGTAATACAATAGATCCTTCACACTTTGCATTACAGTTCCTCGTTCTTAATATCCGCACCATGCGCCAGCTTTGCCACCACCCCTGAAAGTGCCAGCAATGCAATCAGGTTGGGAAGGGCCATCAGACCATTGAACAGATCTGACAGATTCCATACCAGTGTTACCTTGAGCACAGATCCGATCAGAATAAAGATCACGACAATCACAGCAAAGGGCTTCACAAAACGGGTGCCAAACATATACTTGATATTCTGCTGTGCGAAGAAATACCATCCGATGATGGTTGAAAACGCAAAGAAGAACAGACAGATTGCCACAAACTTTGCACCGAACCATCCAAAGCCGGTATCAAAGGCTGCCTGTGCCACCGGTGTTCCCGTGACGTCACCACCGTAGGCAATCGATGTGCCAAGGACACCGGAGGAAAGAATGACCAGTGCCGTCATCGTGAGAACGACAAAAGTATCAATGAATACTCCTACCATTGCAACCTCGCCCTGATCCTGTGGCTTTTCCACCTGGGCCTGCGCATGGGCATGAGGCGTAGATCCCATACCTGCTTCATTGGAAAACAGACCACGGGCAACACCAAGCCGCAGCGCCTGCCGCACTGTAATACCGGCTCCTGCACCTACAACAGCCTGCGGCGTAAAAGCTCCCACGAAAATCGAACCGATTGCAGGAAGTAAGTTGTTGTGGTTGATAATCAGAACAATCAGGCCGCCGACAAGATAAAGTCCTGCCATGAGCGGAACAACTTTCTCCGTGAAATATGCGATACGGCTGATACCGCCCACAAAGATAAAGCCTGCAATAATCGCGATGATGATACCCATGACCAGCTTATTCGCGCCGAAAGCAGTGTAGAACGCATCACTGATTGAATTGGACTGTACCATGTTGCCCATGATTCCAAGCGCAAGGATGATCATGATTGCAAAGAAGGAAGCAAGAAACTTCCCAAATCCGTTTTTAAATGCCTTCCGGATATAATACACCGGACCGCCGATTACATTTCCCTGATCATCCCGGGATTTTGTAATCTGAGCAAGACAGGCTTCCGCATAAATCGTAGCCATGCCAAAGAACGCCGCAATCCACATCCAGAAGATGGCTCCGGGGCCACCGCCAATCAATGCGGTTGCACATCCTGCAATATTTCCTGTTCCGACCTGGGCCGCAATCGCTGTAGCTAGTGCCTGGAAGGAACTCATACCATCCTTTCCAGCCTTCTTGCCATGCAGGGAAAAGTTGCCAAATACCCGGTTCCAGGCCCTTCCGAAATGCCTTACCTGTACAAATCTGGTACGGATTGAAAAATAAATACCGGTACCGACAAGGACAAACAACAGAAGAAACCATACCTTGTCGTCTACCAGCGCCACAATGTTGTTCAATGTGTCCATTACCCTTCTCCTTCTTGAAAATCAGATACTAAAGACGCATCACACATAAAGGATGCAAGATCAGGATAACGTAAAAATGCCCCGGATACAGATCCGAAGACCAACCTGCACCGGAGCAGTTCAGACACAGCATAAAATATTGAAATGCAGGGGACCATCAGAAAAACTTTCCCTCATTCCAATACGCACATGACGCATGCAAACCGAAAACTCCGTCCTTTTGCCTGAGAGATTCTGTACAATCGTACGTTGCACCTTCGGCACCCGCTTACGGGCTTCTCCAGAGTTCACTCCGTTTTTAGTCCTCGTCCATTCGACACCTGAGAGTTTTACTCCTTCGGCAGGGTCTCCGGTCTTCTGCAGATTGCCTGCATCATGATCCGGATTCCACTTTTCCTAAAAACATCTACGTTATTCTTAAATTTATGTAAAAAACTATAGCATGTATAAGATCATGCGTCAATCAATGTGCTTATGAAAATTTCACATTATTGTTCCAGGGTTTAATGAAAGAATCAGCGTATGAGAACATCAGCGTACTCCGGCTTTTCCATCCTCCCTCTGGCATATGAACACAGTGGAAGGATTTTCACACCAAGCGATCTTGCATGGTCCACAACGGCATCCACCAGTTTCCCGGCGATTCCATTTCCATTGTACAGCGGATCCACCTCTGTATGCTCAATGATCCATCTGTTGTCCGATCTGGTAAAGACGCAGACTCCGATTTCCCGGCTGCCATCGTATGCAGCAGCGCGATTTCTATAATTTTCAAATTTTATGTCTACATTCATAAAAACACCTCCAGCGGCTCAGTACTTCTCCCATGCAGTCCTTATGTTCTTTTTTTACTCCGGCTATGAGAGAAGGAACAGAACAGAATGAACACAAGAAACAGGACAGCCGCGCACATGGTTGCGATGCGGACCCCGATACTTCTTGCCGCAAACATATCATAGTATCCCTTCAGATAGATGACAATGATGATTGCAGGAACAGCATACGTAAAGTAATACCTGAGTTTTTTCGGAAACTTCAGGCCCTTTCCGGAATCCGCTTCCTTCAGGAAATTATCCCAGCCCCATCCGCTCTTGCGGGTGCAGAACAGTACAAAGGCAAGACTGCCAAGCGGAAGCAGATTATTGGATACGATAAAATCCTCGAGGTCAAGGATTGCGCTTCCCTTGCCCAGCGGCTGGAAGGAAGACCAGATATTGTATCCGAATACACAGGGCAGACTGAGCGCAATCACCAGGGCTGCACTGATCAATACGCTTTTCTTCCTGGACCATCCGAACAGATCCATATCAAAGGCAATGATATTTTCAAAAACTGCTATGACTGTCGTCAGCGCTGCAAAGGAAAGAAATACAAAAAACAGAGCACCCCATATTCTTCCACCAGGCATCTGACTGAACAGCGTTGGTATCGTCAGAAAGATCAGCTTCGGACCCTCATCCGGCTCGATGCCATATGCAAAGCATGCAGGAATGATAATAAATCCGGCCATAAGTGCGACAAAAGTGTCCAATGCCGTTATGGTTACAGCTTCACCTGTGAGACTCCGGTCCTTATTCAGATAAGATCCGAAGATCATCATTGCACCAATGCCGATTGACAGGGTAAAAAATGCCTGACTCATCGCAGCAAAGATCACATTTCCAAGTCCCTTTTCCTCCAGGCTCTTCAGATTCGGAACCAGATAAAACGCGATCCCCTTCTCTGCTCCATTCAGAAAAACGGAGTGTATCGCAAGGACCACCATCAGTACCATCAGGGACGTCATCATGACCTTTGTCACCTTTTCCACTCCATTCTGGATGCCGAAAAAACAGATCACAAAGCCGATCAGACATACCAGAACAGTCCAGAACACCATATTCGGTGCGTTTGAAAGCATAATGGAAAAGTCCCCGGTTATCTTATCCGTATCCGCTCCCACAAACTCTCCTCTGACATGCAGATAGCAGTAATAAAGCATCCACCCGGCAACCGTCGTGTAATACATCATCAGCATATAGCTTCCGACAATGCTGATATACTTCAGCCAGTGATAGCGGGACCCCCTCGGCTCCAGCGCCTCAAAGCTGCACGCCGCACTCTTTTTGCTGGCACGCCCGATTGCAAACTCACAAACCATCACCGGAATTCCCAGAAGCAGAAGAAACACAAGATAAATCAGAATAAAAGCCGCACCACCATACTGTCCGCAAAGATATGGAAATTTCCATACATTGCCAATACCTATTGCACAGCCCGCTGAGACCAGAATAAAGCCGAGTCTGGAGCCAAATTTTTCTCTCTCCGTTTTTTTGCCTGATGCATTTTCCATAAGTCATCTGTCCTCACTCATATTTTTCTCTGTTTCTGACTGCAGTCTCACACTGGTTGTCTCATCTGATACTGGAAGTCTGCCATAGATATGCGCAAGACGGTACATGCTTTGTGCCAGCGCATCTGAGAGGAAATGAGGTTTCAGTCTCCACTGCCAGTTCCTTCCAAATGAACCAGGTGTATTGATCCTCGCCTCAGATCCCTTTACCAGGTAATCCTGCAGCGGCACAATACATGTGTCCGCAGTGGAACGGTAAGCTTCCCGGATGAAGTCCCATACAAAGGTTCCGTAATCCGTATTTTCTGAATGCAGATACTGCCGCGCAAAATCCCTGTCATGGTCAGAAGCATGCTCCACCCAGTCCAGGATCGTCGTATTATCATGGGTTCCCGTATATACGACACAGTTGAAAGGATGCTTGTAGGGCAGATACCAGCTTGACTCAGAACCGTCAAAAGCATATTGCAGCACCTTCATTCCAGGATACCCGCTATCCTTCAGCAGTTTTTCATTCAACGGAGTGATCGTGCCAAGATCTTCCGCAATGATCGGAATATCCCCGACCTGTTTTTTCATTTCCCGGAAAAAATCCATGCCGGGGCCCTTCCGGACAGTGCCATTTTCAGCAGTTTCATCGCCGTACGGGATCTCATAATATTCAGCAAATCCATGAAAATGATCTATTCTAAGGATATCAAAAAGCCCGGCATTTGCTTTGATGCGGCGTATCCACCAGCTGTATTTTCTTTTCTTCTCTGACTCCCAGTCATAGATCGGATTCCCCCAGAGCTGCCCGGTCCTGGAAAATGCATCCGGGGGACAGCCTGCAACCACCTCAGGATCAAAATTCCGGTCGAAGCGGAAAACCTCCGGATGTGCCCATGCATCACAGCTGTCCATGGACACATAGAAGGGAACATCACCGATGATCTGAATTCCCTGTTCAGCTGCATACTGGTGCAGACGATGCCATTGTCTATAAAACATATACTGCACAAAACTATAGAAACCGATGCTGTCCGCAAGCTCATTTTCCGCCTGTTTCAGCGCTTCCGGATCCCTCTCCTTGTACTCTGCATCCCATTCCAGCCAGCTCTTTCCATCAAAACGGTCCTTCAGGGAACAATAAAGACTGTAATCCTGCAGCCAGAAGGATGATTGTGATATGAACTCCAGATATTGCAGGCAGAGCTTCTTTTCTGATTTTTCCCCTTCCTTTTCCTCTGTGCCAATCGTATCCCTGACTGCGGACTGCAGCGCTGTTTTTTCCTGGTCCAGTCTCTCCCGAAAACGAGGATAGGCCAGTCTCAGGGCCTGAATCCGATTTGTATAAACTGCTCCGTAATCTACGCGTTCCTGATCATGCCCAAAATCCAGATTTCTCAATTCATCTTCTGACAGGAATCCCTCCTCTGACAATTCTTTTAGATCGACAAAGTATGGATTTCCCGCAAAAGCGGAAACCGGCTGATAGGGCGAGTCTCCAAAGCCCGTCGGTCCTAAAGGAAGCACCTGCCAGTAGGTCTGACCGGATTTCTTAAGAAAATCGATAAAGGCATAGGCCTCTGCTGAAAAGCATCCGATTCCATATTCTGATGGCAGTGAAAAAACCGGAAATAAGACACCGCATCTTCGCTTCATGTAAATAATCCCCCTCTGTCTGTTTCTGATAAAGCCTTGTCTGCAGAATCACATACGGTCCTGCAGAATGATCGAAAAATTATACCGCACATATAGTCCCCTGCATGTTCGAAGGGCTCATGCAGTACATTATATAATATTTATCTCCATTCGGATATAGAAAAAACCTCCTGCGCAGTTGCATAACTGCGACAGGAGGCTGCTAAAACAAATAAAATTATGGTTTGTCCTTGTTGGAATGAGACAATATCTCCTTGGTGGAATGAGACAATATCCGTTGATAATGCCTGTCCTGATCCTTCAGGAATATATCAATTGATGTATTTGTCCTTGAATTTCAGACGTGAAAGTGCCCTTGCCATGGCAGCTTGTGTCATATGGTATTCACGGAGACTCTGGTGCTGACGCAGGCGTTCCTTCGCACGCTCCAGTGCTTCCTCTGCCCGGCGTTTGTCCACTTCCTCCGGTTTTTCACAGGTTTCAACCAGGACTGTAGCACGATTGTTGGCAAAAATCATGGAACCAAAGCCGCAGACAGCCTTGATTTTCTGGCCGTCTTCTGTCTGGAAATCGATCTCACCGGGCTCAATCGCAAGAATGATCTGCGAATGATGTGCCAGAAAACCCTCCTGACCATCAATCGTCGGTACAGTCATGGATATTACCCGTCCTGAATAAAAAACCTTATCTGATGCAATTACTTTGAGATAATACGTAGAACCTGCCATATTGCACCTAAATCCCTTTCAAAACTTCCGGAAATCCGGTTCTCTTTGGGCGTAACCTGTCTTAAAAAACAGACAGGCCGCCTGTCAGATCCTGTTATGCCTCCTGTTTGGCATGTTCAACGACATCTTCAATGCCGCCACAGTTAAAGAACGCATTCTCCGGATACTTGTCCATATCACCATTGAGAATCGCCTGGAATCCCTTGATCGTATCCTCCAGTGGAACATACTTTCCGGAAATGCCGGTAAACTGCTCGGCTACATGGAATGGCTGGGAAAGAAAATTTCTGATCTTACGGGCACGATAAACAACCGTCTTGTCCTCATCCGAGAGCTCCTCCATACCAAGGATTGCAATAATATCCTGAAGCTCCTTATACTTCTGCAGATACTGAAGCACAGACTGTGCCGTATCGTAATGTTCCTTTCCGACAATATCCTCTTCCAGAATTCTGGAGGAGGATTCCAGAGGATCCACAGCAGGATAAATACCCTGCTCTACGATTTTTCTGGAAAGAACCGTTGTCGCATCCAGATGTGCAAAGGTCGTAGCAGGTGCCGGGTCTGTCAGATCATCTGCCGGCACATATACGGCCTGCACTGATGTGATTGAACCATTTGTCGTAGAAGCGATTCTCTCCTGCAGTTCACCCATCTCATTTGCCAGGGTCGGCTGGTAACCTACCGCGGAAGGCATACGTCCCAGAAGAGAGGATACCTCAGATCCGGCCTGTACAAAACGGAAGATGTTGTCAATGAACAGAAGCACGTCCTTTTTCTGTACGTCACGGAAATATTCCGCCATTGTAAGACCGGTTTCCGCAACACGCATACGTGCCCCCGGCGGCTCATTCATCTGTCCAAATACCAGAGCGGTATTCTTGATGACACCGGATTCCGTCATTTCACTCCAGAGATCATTTCCCTCACGGGATCTTTCTCCAACACCTGTAAAGATAGAATAGCCGCCATGCTCCGTAGCGATATTCCTGATCAGTTCCTGAATCAGAACGGTCTTTCCGACACCGGCACCGCCGAACAGACCGACTTTTCCACCCTTTGCATAGGGCGCAATCAGATCGATAACCTTGATGCCTGTTTCCAGAATTTCCTGAACCGGCTTCTGTTCAGTGAATTTCGGAGGCTTTCTGTGTATCTCCCACTGTTCAGAGTCTCTGAGTTGTTCACCGCCATCAATGGTATCACCAAGCACATTAAACAGCCGGCCCAGATTCTTCTCACCGACCGGAACCTGAATGCCTGTTCCAAGTGAAATGACAGGCATATCCTTCTGTAAGCCTTCACTGGCAGAAAGCATGATACAGCGGACCGTATCATTTCCGATGTGCTGCTGTACCTCCATAATTGCCTTCTCGCCATGGTTATCTACCTGCAACGCTGTCTTGATTGTCGGAAGAGGAAGATCCTCAAATACGACATCGACGACAGGGCCCATGACCTGGACAATTTTTCCGATTTGCATGTGTCATGTCCTTTCTATATTGCGTCAAAAAATCAGTGAAGCGCACCGGCCTGGAAGGTATCAAGATCCTCACCCTGCTGGTTTTCAAACTTCGGCATATTTTTTTTCTTGTGTTTTTTCTGTTGCAGCGCACGTGCCTTCGCACCTGCACAGACCTCAGTGATCTCCTGGGTGATCTGTGCCTGACGCTCCCGGTTATACTGAATGCTCAGCTCCTGCACCAGCTCGGATCCGTTCTTATTTGCCGCATCCATAGCCTGCATACGGGCACTGTGCTCGGCACAGTAAGACTCCACCAGTGCACTGTAAATATATCCGTTCACAAAATCCGGAACAATGTTGTTCAGCAGGATGTCCGGTCCCGGCTCCATATCGAAAGTCTCCTGATAGACACCGGTGAGCTTTGCCATGTTTGCCTTAAAGAAAGCCTCATCCAGACGGACCAGAGGGAGCAGCTGTCTGACCTCTGTTTCCTCCTCCATGGAGTTTTTCATCCTTGTATAGATAATAAATACCTCGTCAACCTCTTTGCGCTCGAACATATCCAGCATCTGGGTCGAGATTGCCCGCGCTCTGGAGAGAGTCGGCTTCTGCGCGGTATAGTGAAAAGCACCGTCTATACTTACATGATGACTTGCGAAGTACTGACGGCCGACCTCCCCGACTACATAGAGCATGTCATTGGAATCCGGTCGAAGCCTGTCCTCCGTAAGCTTAAGAACATTGTGATTATAGGCGCCTGCAAGGCCCTTATCCGCTGTGACACAGATAATAGCCCGCCGGAGATCGCTCTTGTCTTTCACCTCACGCGCATCCAGATACGGATGGCTGTACCCATCCGGCAGATGACGAAGCACTCTTCCGAACATATCCTGCAGCGCATAAAAGTACGGTTCCGTATTTGCCAGGGACTTACGTGCATTATTCATTTTCGTGGAAGAAATCAGATACATAGCGTTCGTAATCTTTAAGGTATTATTTACGCTGTCAATTCTTTCTTTGATTTCACGTATTGCTGACATATTATTCCTTCTTCAATACTTTGAATGTGCCTGCTTATGCTTTCTTCGGATGATGTGCATCCTCATATTTCGCATTGAACTGGTCAGCTGCCGCCAGGATAGCTGTAACGAGCTCATCCGGAAGCTGGCCCTTCTTGTTGATCTGCGAAACGATATCATCATGCTCGGACTCGAAAAAGTCAAGCATTTCCTTCTGATAAGCCTTCACTTCCCTGACGGGAACATTGATCATCTTCTTGTGCTCTGCTACACAAAGGGTAATAACCTGATCTGCAGTGGAAAGAGGATGTCCCAGAGGCTGTTTCAGTAACTCCATCAGAACATGTCCCTGCTTCAGCTGATTCTGGGTGGCTTCATCAAGATCTGAGCTGAACTGTGTAAACACCTGCATTTCGCGGTACTGTGCCAGATCAATACGAAGTGAACCAGCTGCTTTCTTCATAGCCTTGGTCTGCGCGGCACCACCGACACGGGATACAGACAAGCCGACATTGACAGCAGGTCTCTGTCCCTCGAAGAACAGATCTGACTCAAGAAAAATCTGTCCATCTGTAATGGAAATGACATTGGTGGGGATATAGGCAGATACATCTCCATCCTGTGTCTCGATGATTGGCAGGGCTGTGATCGAACCGCCTCCCAGTTTCTCGGAGAGTCTGGAGGATCGTTCAAGCAGTCTGGAATGCAGATAGAAGACATCGCCCGGATAGGCTTCACGCCCCGGAGATCTTCCAAGCAGCAGTGACAATGTACGATAAGCAACCGCATGTTTGCTCAGATCATCATAGATAATCAGTACATCCTTGCCCTTGTGCATGAAATACTCAGCAATAGACGTCGCTGCATAGGGTGCAATATACTGAAGCGGAGCAGGATCTGCGGCAGTGGAAGCCACTACAATAGAATACTGCATGGCGTCATTTTTCTTCAAAGTGTTTACAATACTTGCAATGGTGGAAGCCTTCTGACCGATTGCGACATAAACACAGTAACAGTCCTTGCCATTCTGGTTCAGCACTGCATCCATCGCAATGGAAGTCTTACCGGTCTGCCTGTCGCCAATGATCAGCTCCCTCTGTCCACGTCCGATAGGGAACATGGAATCAATCGCCAGAATTCCTGTCTCCAGAGGAACAGAAACCGGCTGACGGTCAATAATTCCAGGAGCCGGCTGCTCGATTGCACGGTATTCGTCGCCCTTGACCGGAGCGCCTCCGTCGATCGGATTACCCAGCGCATCAATCACGCGGCCAAGATATCCCTCTCCACATGCAATACCTGCGCGCTTGCCGGTACCGGTCACACGGGTTCCCTCACCAATGGAACCCTCTGCATCAAACAGAATCGCACCTATGCCATCTTCTCCGATGTTCTGTACCATTCCCTTGACGCCGTTTTCAAAAACAAGGATCTCTCCGTATTGTACATGGTCCAGACCGGTGATCGTCACAATACCATCGCCGGTAGTAAGGACATGTCCGACCTCGGACTGCTGTGCTTCCAGATGGAACTGCTCCACTGCAGCACGCATGATCTCCATGATGCCTTCCTGGCTTTTTTCTCTTGCAGCCTTTGCCCGGGCATCATTGATCTGATCCTCAAACTGTCTTTCTCTTCCGCGGGTACTCCAGTCATACTCATCGCTTCCGATATCGAGAATGAAGCCTCCATGTACATCCGGATCCTGCGTAATCTCCAGATCAACATGATCTGCATCCTCTACTTCATACTTTGATGCAAGAAACCGTCTGAATTTCCGGACCTGTTCCTCGCTGGGTGGCGTTACACAGCGAAGAACTGCATGAAGTTTTCCGTTCTCATCCAACTTTATTGTTTTGTTCTCACTCATAACGTCAGTCTTTCTTATCATTGTTTGCTGAGACCTTCTTCAGGAAAGCATCATACATCTTGTCGTCATCCTCAGCCTCCGCGATCTTCGCGGCAGCATCCTTGACCATCTCGACAATGTCTTCCTCAGCTTTGTGCTTCTGATCCGTAGTCTCTGCTGCAGCCTTAGCCCTGGCATCATTTATGATTTTATCTGCATCAGCCTTTGCAGCATCGACAATGCGGTCATATTCAACATTAGCTTTCTTTCTGCTTTCTTCGGCAGCCTTCTGCTTTTCTGCATCAATACTCTTGATCGTATCCTCATACTTCGATTTCAGAGCGTCCGCATCCTTCTGTGTCTTCTCTGCATCGGTATAGGACTTTTCAATGTCTTTTGCTCTCTGATCGAGAATCTTGTGAACTCTTCCAAAAAGAAACTTCTTGAGAAGAAAATACAGAATCAGAAGATCGATGACCGTCCATAATATATTTAAATCTAAACGTAACATGTCTTCTCCTAATTGATCCGTAGCTGCGTACGGAAACATCCCTGCTGAAATATTATTTCTTCAGATTTACCGCTATATTTCCGGTCAGGGTCAGCTGACAAACAGAATCATCAGACCAAGTACGAATCCGTAAATGGCGGTTGCCTCTGCAAGGGCAGATCCAAGAAGAAGGTTCTTCATGATTTTGCTGTCTGCCTCAGGCTGTTTCGCAATGGCATCTGTAGCATGTCCTGTTGCGATACCAATACCAAGTCCTGCGCCGATACATGCAAGTGCTGCAATTCCTGCTCCAAGTGCTGTCATTTTTTATTTCCTCCTGTCGAAACCCGGTCTATGACCGGAAACTCTGTATACATCCGGTATCTTACCGGAAACTCTGTCTGCGCTTCCGGTCCGTAGCCGGAGGCAATGAAAATTATTCTTCTTCGGGGTTACACGCAAAATATGATCATGAAAATACGTGAACCACCGTCCCATCGCAGAAATCTGATCCGTATCCCAGCTCAGGCTGCGGCTGCGATGGCCTTTCTCTTACTCTTTCTGACTCTGTGTTTCTTTTTCTTCGGTTCTTCCGGTGTGATTTCAGCTGCCTCAGCAATAAACAGCGATGTCAGGAATACGAATACGTATGCCTGGATAAAGCCATCAAAGATATCGAAATAGAAGCTGAACAGAAGCGGTACGCCTACCGGAATGAGGTTCTCGATCAATGTCATAATGACATACGAACCGAGTACATTACCGAACAGTCGCATACAAAGCGACAATGGGCGGATAAAAACCTCAAGGATATTAATTGGGGTTACAATACCAACCGGCTGGGTAAAGCTCTTTAGCCATCCACCCACACCTTTCCGTTTGATGCCGGCAGCTTCAATCAGAACGATACTCATGCCTGCCAGCGCAGCAGTGACATCCAGGTCCTTTGTCGGTGGTTTCATACCGAGCAGACCTATGATATTGGACAGGCCGATGAACAGAATAACTGTCATCAGATACTCCGCATACTCCTGTGCGTCCGGACCAAGCATATCCTTAATCGTCTTTTCAAGCCATGTTACAAATGCCTCAACTGCCACTTGCCTTTTGCCCGGATTCCGGACCTTCATACCATGAGTCAGCCAGAGAGCCAGTGCCACGAGAATTCCCATGACAACCCAGGAAACAGCTACGGATTCTGCAATATGGATTCCGCCAAAGATCGGAATGACAAATGCATCCTGCACCGTAAGGTCTTCCACCAGCTTATCTGCCATGCTCAATTTCATCACCTTCCTTCCTGTCTGTTCCGCTGAAGCATCCAATAGCGAACCAGATGAGGTTACAGGGACTTTGATGCCTGACAGCGATTTTTATGAAGTTCTTAGATAACTCGATTATTTTTTATCACTTTCGATATGAATAGTCAATAAAATTCAATTTCATATTCTGGTCAAATCGACAGAGATTACAGACAAAATATCTCCTGTGTGTAAAGCCTTATCTTCAGATATGCATTCATTCTGCAGAAAAGTGAAAGGCTGTTCATCTCAGCTTTCCGGATCCTTCAGAGCACAGCCGTATCTGCACACATCCTCCAGACAGCACCCATTACATTCCGGTTTCCTTGCTGTGCAAACCTTCCTTCCATGAAATACAAAGCGATGACAGAGGTCGCTGCCCTCCTCCGGCGGCACAATCTTCCAGAGTGCACGCTCTACCTTCGCAGGCTCCTTGATATTGTCAACCAGGCCGATCCGGTTGCACAGCCGGATACAATGCGTATCTGTTACGATTGCGGGCTTTCCGAATACATCTCCCATGACCAGATTCGCACTCTTTCTCCCGACCCCGGGAAGCTTCAGAAGCTCGTCAAAGCTGGTCGGAACATGGTCGTTGTACTGTTCATGGAGCATACGCATACATTTGGAGATGTCTCTTGCCTTGCTGTGTCCAAGACCGCAGGGCTTTACGATCTCTTCAATGTCATCCGGATCTGCAGCTGCAAGGGCTGCCACGGACGGGTATTTCGCGTACAGCCTGGGCGTGATCATATCCACCCGTTTATCCGTACACTGTGCCGCAAGCCTGACGCTGACAAGCAGCTGCCAGGCATCCTCATACGCAAGTGTACAGGCAGCGTCCGGATATTCCTTCTTCAGTCTCCGGATCACCTCCAGTGCCAGCTTCTTTTTGCGGTCGAGTTCCTCCTGTTTTGTCTTATTTGCACTCATATCTGTTTTCATATTCTTTCACCCAATTACATTCTGTCGTCCGGGTCCGGTCACCCGCCAGACTACACTCAGCCTTCATCATACGCCTTTTCTATGATATCCGCCTGGTCCATAATGTCCACTTGTCCATAATGTCTACTTGTCTATGATATCCGCTTGTCTATATTTTCTGCTCGTCTATGTTGTCCGCTTATATGGCAAAACAGGCTGACGCTTCCTTTTCCCGTATTTACGGTATCTGGGAAATGCGTCAGCCTGACTGTGCCGGATAAAGGTTTTATTTACGGATTACAAAATTAATGATTCTGCCAGGAACATAGATTTCCTTGACAATCGTCGCGCCTTCAAGGAATTTCGCAACATTCGGCTCTGCCTTTGCCGCTGCAAGAGCGTCCTCTTTGATCACCTCAGCAGGAAGCTGTACGGTGCCGCGGACCTTTCCGTTAACCTGTACACCGATTTCCTTCATGGCATCCTTTGTCTTCTCCTCATCATACTCCGGCCATGATGAAAGGGTCAGGAAGGTCTTGCCATCCGGATTCATTCCGATATACTGCCAGATCTCCTCTGTAATATGCGGAGCAAACGGGGAAAGGAGCTTGATAAAGATGATCAGGTCATCCTTTGTGATACTTCCCGCCTTGTAAAATTCATTGATCAGAGACATCATCGCCGCAATAGCGGTGTTGAACTTCATATTATCGATATCTTCTGTCACCTTGCGGATGGTCTTGTGCAGGCTTGACTCAAGCTTAGGATCTTCCTTTTCGGCGGTCATAATATCCGTCAGACCCGCAACACGGTCCAGAAATCTCTTGCAGCCCCGGACAGCCTCATCACTCCACGGAGCAGCGCTCTGATAGTCACCCATGAACATAACATAGGTGCGCAGTGTGTCGGCGCCATACTGTCTGACAATGTCGAGAGGGTCGATGACGTTACCCTTGGATTTAGACATCTTCTCGCCATCCGCACCGAGAATCATTCCCTGATATGTCCGTTTTGCATAAGGCTCCGGTGTATTGACCTCACCGATATCATAGAGGAATCTGTGCCAGAATCTTGAGTACAGCAGATGACGGGTGACATGCTCCATTCCTCCATTGTACTGATCCACCGGCATCCAGTATTCAATCTTTTTCCTGTCAGCAAACGCCTTGTCATTATGCGGATCACAGAATCTCAGGAAATACCAGGACGATCCTGCCCACTGGGGCATGGTATCTGTCTCTCTCTTCGCCGGACCTCCGCATTTCGGGCAGGTGCAGTTCACGAAGCTGTCAATCTTGGCAAGCGGGGACTGACCGTCCGTTCCGGGTTCAAAGTTCCTGACAGGGGGAAGCTCCAGTGGAAGCTCATCCTCCGGAACAAGCACAGTGCCGCATTTCGGGCAGTGAATCAGCGGAATCGGCTCTCCCCAGTATCTCTGACGGTTAAAGGCCCAGTCCTTCATCTTGTACTGCACGCCCTTATGTCCGATTCCGGAAGCCTCAAGATGCTTCAGCATTTCCGCAATGGAATCCTTCTTATTTGTAAAGCCATTCAGGAAGCCGGAGTTGATCATCTCACCATCGCCGGTGTAGGCTTCCTTTGTGATATCGCCTCCCTTGATGACCTGAACAATGTCCATACCGAATTTATGGGCAAATTCCCAGTCACGCTGATCATGTGCAGGCACTGCCATGATTGCACCTGTACCATAGCCCATCATGACATAATCCGAGATGAACAGCGGGATCTCCTTCCCTGTAATCGGATTGATCGCGCAAAGGCCATCGATCTTCACCCCAGTCTTGTCCTTGACAAGCTGGGTGCGCTCAAATTCCGTCTTCTTTGCGCTGTCCTTCCGATACTGTTCTACTGCATCCCAGTTACGGATTCTGTCCTTATATTTATCAAGAACAGGGTGCTCCGGTGCAACAACCATGAAGGTGACGCCGAAGAGTGTGTCACATCTTGTGGTATAAATCTCAAGCTTGTCCTCAGTTCCGGCCAGCTGGAAATTCACAAATGCACCGGTCGATTTTCCGATCCAGGCGATTTCCTGCTGCTTGATGCTGTCCGGATAATCCACGTGCTTCAGTCCATCCAGAAGCTTGTCTGCATAATCCGTAATACGGAGGAACCATACATCCTTCGGAAGCTGTACGACCTCGCTGTGGCAGATATCACACTTGCCGCCCTGAGAATCCTCATTGGAAAGGACAACCTTGCAGTGCGGGCAATAGTTGACCAGTGTCTTGGAACGGAATACCAATCCATGCTCATAGAGCTTTTCAAAGATCCACTGGGTCCACTTATAATAATCCTTATGAGAAGTTGCAATGACACGACTCCAGTCAAAGGAGAATCCGACCTTTCGCAGCTGATCCGAGAAATGTGCAATATTCTTCTCCGTAATATCATGTGGATGCGTGTTTGTCTTGATCGCATAATTCTCCGCCGGAAGGCCAAAGGAATCGAAGCCGATGGGGAAGAGTACATTATACCCCTGCATTCTCTTCTTTCTGGAGATCACCTCAATGCTGGAGTAGGCCTTGATATGTCCCACATGCATACCTGCCCCTGAAGGATATGGGAACTCCACAAGTCCATACCACTTCGGCTTTGGTGAAAAATCAACCGCCTTGAAAGCATCATGATCTTCCCAGGCCTTCTGCCATTTTGGTTCAACGGTTTTAAAATCGTATTTCATGTTCTGCACCTTCTTCTCATACACAACAGGATTACAGATTCTGCTGCATGATTCTTATTTGTCCTGAAATAAATATAATCCTGTCTATTATGTTCCATTTCCGGTCGCTGTGTCAACTACTATCAACACAGGGACCCGGGTGTCCGCAAGATCGCTTATAGTTCACTAGTGTGTCAGTAACCAGGGTCGTTTACTGAAATACCAGGCATGGCTGCAACGCAGGCGTAATTTTCACCTGCGTCCGTTCCCGGACTGATACTGTGAACGGATCAGCCATTTCTGATCTATCTTTCTGACTGCATCAGAGAAGCGAATGGTAAGCCTGACGGAGCCTTCCATCTGTTCAATCTCCTCTACTACACCCTCACCAAACTTCGGGTGGGTTACGGAATCCCCCCTGCTGTATTTGGGAATCCTGTTGCGGCTGTTCTCGTATTCCTTCTTGCGATGTGCTGTGTCCAGCAGCGTAACATGAGGATTTTTCCACGGATCCTTCAACTTATTCTGATAATCATGCTGCTCCCTTCCTGCCCCGAAACGATAATAAGCACTAGGCGCAGCTCCGACCAGAGAACAGCAGTACATCCACGCGCTTCCATGTATACCACCTTTGAACCGGTATTCTCTGGGTATGTCCATATGATACTGCATGTAATGGGCGTATTCATGCTTATAGAGGTCCAGCTTGTCCTCCTTTGAGAGTGCATTCTCATGCAGATACCCGATAAACAGAAGGGAAAAATAGAATTGCTCCTTCTGCCCGTAGAGCGCAGGTGTATATGCGCCCAGCCTCTCCCCATCAAACCCGAACTCCATCGGAACATCCGCACCATGCAGATCGAATCTCCTGTCAAGCCTGCGGTACAATGCCTGTATTTCTGCCCGCAGTGCCGGAATTTCATCCATAAGCTGTTTTTTGCTGATTCTGTCAATGTCTCCGTCCATTTTTCCTCCGAAAGCAGGAAGGCTGCCGCATATGGAATGCGTCAGCCTGATCTGTCCTGGCAAGATACATGCCCTCAGGCATTTCCCTTGCTCTTATCCTGTTCATACATCCTTCCTCTGGCAAATCCCTCGCAGAATATGATGAATGCATCCGCATCCGGAGCCGCAAAATGCTTTGCCATCCGCTCAAGGACCTCAACGTCCCGGAGCGTCAGATTGTATTTATTCATCGCCTGCACAATACGGGCGCTCTCCTCCACTCTGGAACAGACGATTCTCGCATGCTCACGATCCGATTCATTCACATATTCATTAAAAAAATCCTCACCCATCTTAAAATCCATACCTGTCCTCCTCTCTTCCAAGGCTCCTGCGCCGATGCAGCCGGACCCGAAAGTATATCATAAAAATAGATGTCGGAATGCAGACACTGTTTTACATAAAAACAGTCCGGAACTTCGCTTATCCGATTACAGGACTACAATATCACTGAGAATGTCTATGCACTTCTCCACGCCGATGGCACCGGTGTCAATACAGATATTATAATTGGAAACATTACCCATCTCTACTCCGGTATACGTCTTGTAATACACCTCACGAAGCTGTTCTTTTTTTGCCGCTGCCTTTCTGGGATCCTGACCCTTATTTTCATCCAGCTGAGCCGCTCTGCTGATTCTGTGCTCCTCATCCGCGTACAGAAAAACCTTGTAGGCCTGGATCCCAGCCTCTGTCAGAATATGGTCCGCACACCTTCCGACAATGATACAGGGAGATTTGGCAAGCTCCAGAACAACCTCCTTCTGTGCCTCAAAGATTCTGTCATGGGAACTGGGATAGGATGCGGCATTGTTCAGCAGATCGTTCATGAATTTGCCTGCACGGCTCAGATTCTCGCCTTCCCTGTTGATATCATCCTCCGAAAATCCACTTTCCGCGGCGGTTTTCCTGACTACATCCCTGTCATAAAACGGGATGCCAAGTTTTTCAGAAAGTCCCCTGGCCACGGTGCGTCCATATGCGGCATACTGACGGCTGATTGTAATGACAGGATATTTTAATTTTTTCATACTGGTCCTTTCCCGGCATCATTCGCACGTAATGATCTTATGCTGCTGCCGTCTTGTTCTTTTTATTCTTCACATACTGTAAACCCAGACACGCAATTACAATCAGAAGTCCGATCACGTCTGTAAGCGTTCCAGGATGGATCAGAAGCAGTCCGCCGGCCGCGATCACGATGCGGATTACAGGTGTCATTTCAGCAAAGCAGTAACCCTCAAAGGCTGCTGCGATGCCAAAGATACCGATCGCCGCAGTGATGGCAATCCGGACCACTGTAAGTGCATCGGTATCAATCAGCAGCATGGCCGGATTATAACAGAACATATAGGGTACAATGAATACAGCTATGGCGAGCTTGGACGCGTTAAATGCTGTCTTCATGGGATTGCTCTTTGCAATCGCTGATCCTGCATACGCAGCCAGTGCCACCGGCGGCGTAATATCAGCTACAATACCAAAATAAAATACAAAGAAATGTGCAGCCAGGATCGGAACACCCATCCGGATCAGGATCGGTGCGGTTGTTGCCGCCATAATGCAATAGTTTGCCGTTGTCGGAACGCCCATTCCGAGTATGATGCAGCAGATCATTGTCAGAAGAAGTGCAATGATCAGCTTGTTTCCCGCGACTCCGACAATTGCATTGATCAGATCATTGGCAAGACCGGTCATCGTAATGGAACCGGAGATAATACCGGCGACGCCACAGGCCGCTGCCACGGTGATCGTACTCCTTCCACCCGCCTCAAGTGCATCAACAATCTTACGCGGCGTAATGCGATTATCCTTATCAAAAAGGCTGACAACGATTGAGAGCACGATTGCAAGAGACGCTGCCTTCTGCATCGTCATGAAATTACCGGACACCCAGATCACAAGCATGACCAGGGGAAGCAGAAGATAGATTTTCTTCATAAGCTTGCCTGCACGGGGCAGCTGTTCCTTCGGAATGCCGTGCAGGTGCAGTTTCTTCGCCTCCAGATGCACGGAAATAAAGATGCCCATGAAATATAAGATAGCAGGCAGCACAGCCCTTCCGATGATATCCGAATAGGGGACACCCACAAAGTCCGCCATCAGAAAGGCCGCAGCGCCCATAATCGGAGGCATGATCTGTCCGCCTGTCGAGGCAGCTGCTTCAACGGCGCCTGCAAATTCCGGCTTATAACCGGTCTTCTTCATCATCGGAATCGTAACCGATCCGGTAGTAACGGTATTGCCTACGGAAGATCCGGAAACCATGCCGCAGAGCGCAGATGAGATAACGGCAACCTTTGCAGGTCCGCCTGCAAATCTACCGGCAACACAGTTTGCAAGATCAATAAAAAAGTTGGAAATCCCCGTCCGCTCCAGAAAAGCGCCGAAAATGATGAATACCACAATGTACTTGGAGCAGACATTCACAGGCGTCGAAAAGATACCTTCCTTCGTATAGAACAGATTCCGTATCAGATATTTCAGACGTCCCGCAAATGCCGGATTGGTAAGTCCATAGGTCAGTGCATAAATCACAAAAAATGCCGCGACAATCAGGATGGGAAGACCGACACATCTCCTGGTAATTTCGACAAGCGCTGCTATGCCGATGATGCCGATGATAATCTGATACCAGGCAAAACGGGTTCCCTGATTGATAATCGTATTCGCGTTAAACGTAAAATAGAAAAAGGCACCGGCACCGGCTATCATAAAAATGATATCACCGATGGGCATGTAGTTTTCCTTCTGTATACCCTTTCTGGATGGATAAATCAGAAAACCCATCAGAATCACAAGACCGAGAAAGGATGTGAGCCTGATCTCCTCCAGAAAAGTAGCAAACAATGTAACATAGATACACCAGAGAGAAAAAGCAGCCAGAATCACAGTGATCATGATCTTCGGCTTCCCGGTCCAGATCCTGGTGTTGGATTCACGGTCATACTTACGCATCACCGCATCAATATCCGTTTTCACGGCATTCTGATCTGTAACATTTTCATTTTCCTGTCCAGAAGTGACAGGAGTCTTATCTTTTATCTGATCGCTCAAAGCCGTATCCTCCTTATCCTTCTTCTGTACTTACTGTATAACCATGTTCCTTGTAGTACCTTGCAGCTCCCTCATGGTATGGAACAGTGCTGATACTTGTAGCCGTATCCAGATTCAGCTCCTCACCCTTTGCATTTTCCTTTGCGATCTCAGAAGTATGATCAAAGATGGCCTTTGTGAGATCATATACCGTATCGTCATCAGCGGAAGCGGAGACAATTACCGTTGCCAGAACTGCTATGGTATCGACCGCTTCATCCTGCCCGGGATAGGTGCCGGCGGGAATGGAATAGGATTCATAATACGGGCACTCTGCCATAATCCTGTCCCGGACATCCCCATCAATATTGACGAAATGAACGCCATTCGTAGTGGCAAGTTCCGTGATCGCAGAGGTAGGAGGACCCGCCACAATAAAGGCAGCGCTGATTTTTCCATCCTTCAGAGATTCCTTGGAATCCTCAAAGGACTGATACTGCGGTTTGATATCATCAATGGAAAGTCCTGCCCCATTGAGCACATCAAGCGCATTAAAATACACACCGGATCCTGCCTCACCGATAGAGACACTCTTGCCCTTCAGATCCGCCACCGTTTTGATATTGTCGTCCATCGTGATCAGCTGAACGGTCTCCGCATACAGGGCGCCAAGCACCCGGAAGGAATGGGTGCCTCCATCCTTTTCAAATGCACGGGTTCCATTCCATCCATAGGACATCACATCGGACTGGGTGAAACCGAGCTGAAAATCACCGTCCTGAATACTCTGGATATTCACCTTGGAACCACCCGTTGATACAGCTGTCACACGGACATTTGCGTAATTCTTCATATACTGCGCAAGAACACCACCATAAGAATAATACGTTCCTGCAGTGCCGCCGGTACCGAACATCATCCTGCTTTTATACTGCGTGCAGCCCGAAAGGCCCAGGGAAAGCACGGCGCAAAGCAGAACAGTCAGGATCCCCGATCCTACTCTCTTTTTCATTGTAACATTCTCCCTCTGATTTTATTGAATCCGCAAACCGGTCGGAATCATCCTTCATGTCCCCTTCAGAAGGCGGATTCTCCTATATCCTGTTTATTGTAATACAAAGCCGGTCTGAAACGAATATTTTTTTATACTTTTTTTAGATTTGCTGCTATATACAATTACCGTTCTGAGGCCTGCCATGAAAGGTACTTCTATACTGGAAGAAACACAAAAAGAAATCACAGATTCTCCAGCTGCTTCTCTTCCGGATCCGGCAGAACATGGCCGACATCTCTTGGATGAATGGCAGCCTGAAGTGATTCATCAATAATATCTCTGCCGCCTTCTTCCACAAACTGACGGATCACCGGAAGGCTCAGGAAAGCGGGATCATCTCCGGAGTACTTGATGGCATCCGCAATCACGGCATCTCCAGGTGTCTCTGAAAAACGCACAAGCATCTCCTCACCATCAAAATACATGTTAATCTTCCTCACGCAGGATTCCTCCAGAAATGCAATGTCAAGAAGAAGCACAACATGATCATATTCATCTGTAGCAATTCTGCCGCTGGTCCCGATATAATAGGGTTCGCCGTGCAGGACAATTTCGCTGACCTCCGGCTGTTCAAATCCCACCTTCACATGATGAACATCCTCACCTTCATAGAAGAGAACCACCATCGTATCCTCAATCCGCTGAAAGCCGATCTTCTGAATCCCATCTGTATAATTATTGTGCGTAACCTGACAGATCAGCGGAAAAATACCCGCTCTTCCCTTTTCCATCTGATATGTATGGGTATCCAGTACATCCAGCATCTCATCCGGTGACATGACCGGTGATTTCTTCGTCCAGAGTCCCCAACCCTTTCTTCTTCTTCGGGTCTTATGAAATACCGGGAGCCTGGCGAGATGCATCTTCAGAGACTCTTCCAGAATTGCGCTTCCGACGCCGGATCCCCCGAAGGTATCATTCCCGCTGTAATCTGCCACGGTTTTCAGAAGTTTCTCCAGCGCTGCGGGATTCTCCGGAAGGGGACCATCCGACGGTACGAAGGATGCACCCCAGTAGCGCCGCATAATCTCCGTCAGGTTTCCCTCCTGCAGAAGCTCGCGGTTGCCCGCATTCACCATGATGATCATATCCATGTCCGGATAGCAGATCACATCCTGACCGAAAAGGCCGTTCATGGCATATCCTCCCGGGCGTTCCTCCATCCAGAGCTGGTATCCATATCCGAATTTTCCATTATCGACATGAGAGCGGGTCATTTCTTCCACCCATTTTCCCGGAAGAAGCTGTTTTCCATTCCACTTTCCCTTGTTCAGGAGAAGCTGTCCCAGCTTGCATGCATCCTCGGGACGGATAAAGCAGCCCCAGCCTCCCTTCGTATAACCCATCGGGCTCTTCTCCCAGAAAATCTCATGAATACCCATCGGATCAAAGACTCTGTCCTTCAAATAATCGAACATTGTCTGTCCGCTCTTCACCTGTATCGCCGCAGAGAGCATAAAGGAATTCATGGAATTATAGTCAAATTTTGTACCCGGATCCGACTTGAACCCGGCAGACATGAAGTTTGTGCACCAGCCACTCCCATCCAGCGCACCAGCTTCCGAATAATCAACCCCGCTTGTCATCTGCAGCAGGTCCCGGATTGTAACCCTCTTCCGGTTAAAACGGCTGAGAAATTTGATATTAGATGGAAAAATCTCCTCCAGACTCTCATTGAGTGTCAATAATCCTTCCTGAATTGCCAATCCCACAGCCATACCGGTAAAGGTCTTGCACATCGAATATGTCACATGCCACATGCCTCTCTGATAGGGAGCAAAACTGCACTCACAGATCACCTTGTTATGGCGGATGATCATGACCTGCTGTATAGAAGCCTCCGGATCATCATGAAGCGATACCAGATACTCCCGGATGTGATTGGATGAGATCCCCTGGGATTCCGGTGTAGCACGTTCAAATGGCTGTTCTATCGGTACTGCCACAAAATGAGGCTTCTGGGGCTCATACGCAATCGTCCCGATCTGGCCGGTCTGACGCGCAAGTATCCTGAAAAGCAACTGAATAAATGAAAACCTGACTTCTGCCATACTCCCTCCTGATTTATCTGCTTACCATAACATTTTCCGAAAAATGTAGAACGAATATTTCCTCTGCTATGGTATGATTAATACCATAAAAAGCGGATATGAAACGATCTTAACACAAAAGGAGGAAGTAATGAATATCTTTCTGGTCATACGTAAAATATGGAAAAATCTTGTAGGGATATTTGGCACTGTTTTCATGGTCACCTTTCTGATCTCTGTCATCGTATATATCATGGAAAAAACAGGCTATAGAAAGAAAATCAGCACGTCAGAAAAAAACGGGGACAAGAATTCTGTTTCCCGGAAAATTGCGGTTATCACAGGCGCTTCCAGCGGTATCGGACGCGGTTACGCAATGGCAATAAACCGTAATCCAGAGAAATATGATGTCTCAGAAATCTGGCTGATCGCAAGAAGAAGGGACCGTCTGGAAGCACTGGCGGATCAGCTGAACCTTCCGGTCCGGATTTTCTGCCTTGATCTGACCAAACCAGAAAATCTGGATGAATTTGAAGGCATACTGGCACAGGAAGCAGCAAAAACCGATGAGACAGGTGTACAGAATGACTTCTCAATCACCATGCTGCTCAATTGTGCGGGATATGGCAGATACGGTTCATCCGCTGAAATCGGACGGAAGGAAGAGCACCGCATGATTGAGGTCAACGATCAGGCAGCCATCAGCATGACATCGCTTAGCGTCCCCTACATGCGCGCTGGCAGCCGTATTCTGGAGGTGTGCTCAGTAGCTGGCTTCCAGCCGATTCCGTTCTTCAATGCCTATGCAGCCTCCAAGGCCCTGCTTTATTCCTACAGCCGCGCACTCCGCGTGGAGCTGATGAAATCCGGCATCAGCGTAACTGCCGTCTGCCCGTACTGGGTCAGGGATACGGAATTTATAGAAAAAGCCGCCGGAGAGAAAAGGAAAATGTTCCTTTCAACAACCACTGCAAATGTGGTCAGGGTATCTCTCAGGGACCTGCAGCACAGACATGCGCTCTCCACACCAGGATTCCTGTCTACGCTTGATCGCATCTTTTCAGGTCTGATTCCGGACGAATTGCTGTGCTACATCATGACTAAATTCTTATAAGGTTTTCTTTATTTCCATAGAAAAAGGGAACTGTCATTTAAGGCAGCTCCCGCAATCCTACAACAGGTATTCGGATTCCGCGCTTCGCGCTCCATCCTCATACCTGTTGCCTTCGAAAGCCCAGACAGGCCCTCTCGCGCGCTTCGCGTGCGTCGGGCCTGTCCGTGCTTTCTCTTTCTGTGCTTGTGCATAAGCTACGGATTGCTACGCTGCTTCGCAGCTCCCGCAATCCTACAACAGGTATTCGGATTCCGCGCTTCGCGCTCCATCCTCATACCTGTTGCCTTCGAAAGCCCAGACAGGCCCTCTCGCGCGCTTCGCGTGCGTCGGGCCTGTCCGTGCTTTCGAAGAGCTTATGCACCTACATTCTCTCATGTATGCATCTGGAGATGACATCCATCTGCTGTTCCTTTGTCAGGTCGATGAACTTTACTGCGTAGCCGCTTACACGGATCGTAAAGTTTGCGTACTCCGGCTTTTCCGGATGCTCCATTGCATCCTTCAGCTTCTCGAGACCGAAGACATTGACGTTCAGGTGATGTGCGCCCTGGTCAAAGTATCCGTCGAGAACATGTACAAGATTTACCTTTCTTCCATTCTCATCATGTCCAAGTGCGTTCGGATTGATGGTCTGTGTATTGGAAATTCCATCCAGCGCATATTCATAAGGAAGCTTTGCGACGGAATTCAGTGATGCCAGAAGTCCGTTCTGCTCCGCACCATAGGCCGGATTTGCACCTGGTGCAAAGGGCGCATAGGCTTTACGGCCATCCGGAAGTGCTCCGGTTGCCTTTCCATATACCACATTGGACGTAATGGTAAGGATAGATGTGGTCGGCTCAGAATTTCTGTAGGTATGATGCTTGCGGATCTTCTTCATGAAGGTCTTCAGCAGCTGAACAGCAATTGCATCCGCCCTGTCATCATCATTTCCATAGCGTGGGAAATCTCCCTCGATCTGATAATCGGTCACAAGTCCGGAAGCATCACGGACCGTGCGAACCTTTGCATAGCGGATTGCGCTCAATGAGTCTACAACATGAGAGAATCCTGCGATTCCGGTTGCAAATGTTCTGCGGACATCCGTATCGATCAGAGCCATCTCTGCCGCCTCGTAATAATACTTGTCATGCATATACTGAATCAGATTCAGGATATTTACATACAGTCCTGCAAGCCAGTCCATCATAATGTCAAATTTATGGATGACCTCATCATAATCAAGATACTCGGAGGTAATTGGCGCATATTCGGGTCCAACCTGCATCGGATTGCCCTGCTTGTCCTTGAACTTCTCATCCTTACCGCCATTGATCGCATAAAGGAGGCACTTTGCAAGGTTTGCCCTTGCTCCGAAGAACTGCATTTCCTTTCCTGTCTGTGTCGCGCTCACGCAGCAGCAGATGCTGTAGTCATCACCCCATACAGGCTTCATTACATCATCATTTTCGTACTGGATAGAGGAGGTCCGGATGGAAATAGCCGCAGCGTATTTCTTGAAATTCTCCGGAAGTGCTGAGCTGTAAAGCACCGTCAGATTCGGCTCCGGGGAAGGTCCCATATTCTCAAGCGTATGAAGGAAGCGATAGTCATTCTTTGTAACCATGGAACGTCCGTCCATGCCTACACCGGCCACCTCCAGCGTAGCCCACACCGGATCACCGGAAAACAGCTCATTGTAGCTCGGAATTCTGGCGAACTTGACCATACGGAACTTCATGGTGAGATGGTCAATCAGCTCCTGTGCCTCCTTCTCGGTAAGGGTTCCCTCCTTCAGATCACGCTCAATATAGATATCCAGGAAGGTTGAGATCCGGCCAACCGACATCGCAGCGCCATTCTGTGTCTTGATCGCGGCGAGATATCCGAAATACAGCCACTGGACGGCTTCCTTTGCATTTTTTGCCGGTGCGGAGATATCATAGCCGTAGGAAGCAGCCATCTCCTTCATGCCCTTCAACGCGCGGATCTGCTCGCTGATCTCCTCGCGCAGACGAATGACATCATCTGTCATGGTACCGTCACCGCAATTCGCAAAGTCCTCCTGTTTCTTCGCGATCAGATGGTCGATACCGTAGAGTGCTACTCTTCTGTAATCGCCCACAATCCGTCCGCGTCCGTAAGTGTCCGGAAGTCCTGTGACGATGTGTGAGTGTCTTGCCTTACGCATTTCCGGTGTATAGGCATCAAAGACTGCCTGGTTGTGGGTCTTGTGATACTCGGTAAAGATCTTATGAAACTTGTCATTGATATGATAGCCATAGGTCTCTGCCGCCTCTTCTGCCATCTTGATGCCTCCAAATGGCATAAACGCTCGCTTCAAAGGCTTGTCTGTCTGCAGACCTACGATCTGCTCAAGATCCTTCGTCTTCTCATTGATATAGCCCGGGCCATAGGAAGCCAGACCAGAAACCACTTCCGTCTCGCAGTCAAGTACGCCGCCCTTTGCCCGCTCTTCTTTCTGAAGCTCCTGCACCTTGCCCCAGAGTGTATCTGTTGCTTCGGTCGGACCCTCCAGAAAGCTCTCATCACCATCATAGGGAGTGTAATTCTTCTGAATGAAATCTCTGACATCGATATCATCTGTCCATTTATTGCCCTTGAAACCTCTCCACTCGTCTCTCATAGCTTGTTCGCCTTTCCTTTCTTCTGTGCCATTGAAATGGGATTACCATCTCAAACATCACTGTTTCCTGTCAGCCCCAATTGCCTGTTCATGCACTTTGTGCGGCTTTAGAGGGACAGACACCTGCCCCAAGTATTCTTTCCGCTTCCCTCACCTGCTGCCCGGAGGGACTCCTGACATCCTTCAGTGTATACGGAATGCCTAATTTGTCCCATTTGTAGGCGCCCATGGAATGGTAGGGAAGTACCTCGACCTTCTGTACGTTATCAAGAGTATCCAGAAACGCCCGTTCCCTCTGAAGGTCTTTTGGATCATCAGTCCATCCCGGAACCAGTACCTGCCTGATCTATATAGGTTTCCTGATGCTGTTCAGATAGCGGATCATTGCAAGAATATTGTCGTTTGCGACTCCGGTCAGATCCAGATGCTTCTTCGGATCAATCTGCTTGATATCAACCAGCAGAAGATCCGTACAGGTCATCAGCTCCTCAAACTTGCGGAACCATGGGCCATCCATCTGGAACGGCTGTCCCGCCGTATCTATGACGGTGCTGATGCCTCTCTCCTTTGCCTTGTGAAACAGATCCAGGAGAAAATCAATCTGCAGCAGCGGTTCCCCGCCGGAAACTGTAATTCCCCCTTCTGTTCCCCAGTAGGATCTGTATCTGAGTGCCTGATCCAGAAGCTCATCTGCAGTCCGCAGATCCTCACTGTGGGGGTCCCAGGTATCTGCGTTGTGACAGAACCTGCATCGCATCGCACAGCCCTTCAGGAATATCACAAAGCGTACGCCCGGACCATCTACAGAACCAAACGTTTCAATCGAATGTATTCTTCCCCTGATCATGCTTTCCTCCTGCTTCAGACAAAATAAAAAACCACCTGTCCGGTAAAGTGACAAGCGGTTTTCTTCTGCCATCTGCCACTTTCCTGTGACAAGATGATCGTAACAGAACAGGAGTTAAAGATCTTTGACTCTGATCAAACAACGCAAAAATTTATTGCTCCTGGTTTAATATAGATTTCAGTTTTCCGTGCTTAATGATCTTCAGCCGTCCCCTTCCGATCCGGCTGACCATTCCCTCCTTTTCCATCTGCGCTATATATCTGCTGACTGTTTCGATTCTCAGATTTACAGAGGACGCAATATCCTCCAGCTTCAGGTGTATCTCATCCCCAAGGCACCTGCTCTCTCTCTTCAGAAGAAAGGCGGCGATTCTCTGCTTCGGATCCCGGATGGAAAGGACCATGATCTTATCCTCTGCGTCCGTGATATCCTCCGCAAGTACCTCGATCAGATTCAATGCCGCCTGGGGATGCTGGCTTAATACCTGCATGATGACCGAACGGGGAATCTCACAGATCTCCACATCATCGATACAGACAACATCATAATTATATCTGTGCTCCTTTAAAAAAATGCCGTGCCATACACTCTGTCCGTCATGCAGTACATCCAGAATATGCTCTACGCCCATGATATCGGTGATAGAGATCTTGACCTTCCCGCTGCGGATGATGATCACAGAACGTATCTCATCATTTTCCGACACAATGCGGCTGCCTGCCTTCCAGGAGGAATGTACCGAATGGCTGACGAGCTCCTTTTGAATATCCGCAGGAAGATCCTGGAACATCCGGACGCTTGATATACAATAGGTTCCCTTCGGCAAATACCTGCATCCATCTCTGCTGCATCCTGTTTCGCGCATAAACACCACTTTCTAACAGAAAATCATCCACGGTTTTTCTGTGACAAATACAGATCCACAACTGCCGATTCAAAATTCGGAACCGCGGCAAAAGTGAATCTGTTTACAGCTTCATGCCTTCTATCATAATGGATTATGCGCAATGAAACAAGAGGGCACCTTTACCGGGGCAGCTTACCCTCTGCATCTTCCATAAATCTGCCCGAAAAAGCAAAGGAATGGTTCATAGGACCGCTGCCCTTCCCAAGATCCAGCATAGCGGACAACGCTCCGGAAATATATTCCTTGGCCCGTTTCACGGATGTATCCAGATCAAAGCCCTTGGCGAGGTTCGAAGCAATGGCACTGGACAGGGTGCAGCCCGTTCCATGAGTATTCGTATTGCTGATACGTTTTCCACTGAACCAATGACAGACACCATCAGCGAAAAGCAGGTCATCGGCATGGTCAGCCATATGGCCGCCCTTACAAAGGACTGCACAGTGATAGCGCTCAAAAATCATCTCTGAAGCCCGTACCATATCATCCCGACTTTCAACATTTATACCTGAAAGCACCTCTGCTTCCGGTATATTCGGTGTTACAAGGGTCGCCAGCGGCAGCAGCTCCTCCCGGAGCACATCCACCGCATCATCGCTGATCAGTTTTGCCCCGCTCGTAGCGATCATAACCGGATCAACTACAACATAAGCAGGCTTATATTTCCGCAGCCGGTCTGCAATGACCCGGATCAGGTCTGCCCGGGACACCATACCGATTTTTACGGCATCCGGAAAAATATCCGTGAAAATCTGGTCCAGCTGTGCCCCGAGAAATTCCGGTGTCACATCCAGAACAGCAGCAACACCGGTTGTATTCTGCGCAGTAAGCGAAGTGACCGCTGACATCGCAAAGACACCATTTGCCATCATGGTCTTAATATCTGCCTGAATACCGGCCCCTCCGCTGGAATCGCTGCCGGCAATCGTTAAAGCTGTGTACATATGCTGTCTCCTCTTCGAAGAACCGGCAGGCTTTCATGGGAAAAGCGCCGTCCGGATTACAAATCAGACAGGTGAATCTGCTTCCACAAAAACAGCAGGATCTGTCACTGTCTGGTTACGATTTTGCACCGGACAGAACGCCGCGAAAATAATCCATCGCCTTTGTTTTCTGGAAGACTACAATCAGAAGCGCCGCAATGATCGTTCCTCCTATGGTTGATACAAGGAATGGAAGAACAAACGTAAAAAGCGCTGCAGGCTTTCCCAGCACCATGGAGGCAATCGGATATGCCAGCATGCCGCCGAGAACACCGGTTCCAAGCACCTCAGCAATATATGTGGGAATAAGCTTCTTTGTAGCTTTGTACATCAGACCGCAGCAGAGTGCTCCAACCATACTTCCGGGAAATGCAAGCAGAGTACCGGTTCCCATAAGATTACGGATCAGGCTCGCACAGAACGCGATACCAACACCCCACCAGGGACCAAGAAGCACTGCTGCCAGAACATTCACCATATGCTGAATGGGAAAACACTTCGATGCACCTACCGGAATATAAAATCCGGACAGTACAATGATCAGTGCGACCAGCATGCCTGAGGTTACCAGTTTGCGTATTGCAGTATTTTTCATAGTTTCTCCTTCTGCTGTCATATCTGATCAGCAATTATTTATTAAAAACCACCCTTATACAGGACAGTTTTTTGTCGAATCATCTTCACATCTGATGTTCTTTACAGGTACTGATCGCATCAATCAAATAATTCCGGAATGTAATCGTCCCCTGATGCGAACCTGCCAGCATATCCTTCTCTGCCTGTTCCGCGCAGAGTCCATAGGTATGTACCATATCCCAGGCGGCATCCTGTAATGCACGTTTCCATGCGCTGATCTTTCCGCTTTTATATTCAGCTCTGTCCAGAACTGCCGATGATGCACTCAGCAGACCTGAAAGCATGCATCCTGCTCCGGTGATCCGTTTCAGCATTCTTGTACCGGTGTGATTTTCCAGCACCCGGTCACGGTATACAACATAATCCGTTTCCCCTGTGGCCACGATTACAGCATCAAACTTTTCTGACACCCTCCGCAGCATATCCATGCTGCCCTCTATGCCACAGTCTTCTACTCCCCGTGAACGAATCGCAAGGCCGCCCAGCGCCACAATTTCTGACATATTGCCACGAATCAGATCCATGTGTACATAGGTAAACAACTCTGAGAGGTATCGTGTACGATATGAAGATGCACCGGCTCCTACCGGATCCAGAACAACAGGGATGCCCTTTTCGTTTGCACGCGATCCCGCTGCAATCATGGCTGCAAGCCTGCTGTCGCAGGGCATCCCGGTATTCAGCAGAAGTCCGTTACATAAAGAAACAATGTCGGCTGTTTCCTCCGGATTGTCACTGCAGATCGCCACGGCACCCGCAGCAAGAAGCATATTTGTCACATCGTTGATCGTCACCGCATTTGTGATAGCGTGAATCAGCGGATGCCCATTTCGTATTTTGGTAATAACAGAAGTGTTTTCAGGCATAAAAAAATCTCCCCAAAGGGAGACAAAAGAAAATCCTGATGAACATCACAGATAAATTACAGCCGCCATAAAAGTCGTTAATAAGCAAGCCATAAATGAACTGCTTCCTTACGCCGGTATTACCCGGTTCAAGTAATAAGGGTTATTGGAACATACATTCCAGGATTCTCAGCATCTGCTCCCCTAGCGTTCTGAATTGTAGACTCATAATAGTCCCTGAAAAAATAAATGTCAACGCCTTCAATATCAGTTTCTTGCTTCTATTTCTAATGAATCAGACCCCGTTCCTGAAGCATCTGTTCCAGAAGGCTTACCGATTCATAGACCATTCCATCACAATGCTCCTTCCGGCTTCCGCCCTTCTCCTTGTTGACCCGCAGAAGACTTCCGCAATCCAGCATATCATCATGATTTTCACGAAAATGACGATAAAACAGGCCGACAGAAGCAGGATCATCTATACCATACAAACCCAGAACCATTAAGCCTCCTGTAATCGCACCACATACTGATGCCATCTTCATTCCACTTCCAAAATTTGCCGTAACAGCCCTCGCCGTCTGCTCAGAAATACCAGACCCCTCATCACCTGCAAAGGACATTACCACAGCCTGCGCACAATTATAGTGCAATGCAGGATCATTTCTAAGACATTTCGCCCTTTCAAGATATTTACCCATGACTTTACTTTCCTCTTTCCAAAATTCCTTATGAAAAACCGTTGTTCCCGACTACCCATCACCTGAAGTTAATGAGATTGTAACTGTCCAGCCGAAATGACATGAAGCGCTGTCATTCTATATACACAGCCCGATCACGCCTAGAACAAGAAAGCATGCCAGCATTCCGGCTGAAACAATCAGAAGAATTCTGACCGGAAGTGCGTTCTCACAGTATCCAAGCTGCAGTGCATTGATCAGAATGATACCTGCAAGGGAACTGATTACAGATGTGCCCCCAACGCTTCCGAATACAATTCTGGGAATAACCGTATGCCCGATAAAAAAGGCGAACACCACACCGATCAGAATCGCTGCTGCAATCATAAGTCCGACAAAAATGATTTCAAGGTGGTAAAACTCATCTGTATCATACATATTTTCTTTATTCTCCAGACTCATCATAATCTGCATCCCCCAGTCCACGCATTTACTATACCACGTATGGCATCATTACGCACGCTTATAATGAAAAACCCCGGAAGCCTTGATAAAAGGATTCCGGGGTTTTTCATATGCCGGTGGTGGGACTCGGACCCACACGCCATTGCTGACAACAGATTTTGAGTCTGTCTCGTCTGCCAATTCCGACACACCGGCAATTGAATATGCCAAAAGCAGACAGAGTGCTTTGAAGCACTCTGTTAGTTTAGCATATCAGATATCTAAAATCAATGTGAATTTACAGTCCGGCAACTGCAGTAACGACTGCAGAATATCTGCGAATGAATACAGATCACGCAAGATAACTGTCTTATTGGCTGATAAACTACCAGGCCTGCAACATTCAGTTATCTCCAAACATCTTCCTGTATTCCGGCGTGAAGTCCAGTGTCGCAAAATAATCCTTCGGTGTTTCCGGGCGGCGGATCACCTCGTAACTTCCATCCGTCTTCAGGAGTATTTCTGCTGACCACAGCTTGCCGTTGTAATTGTATCCCATCGAAAAACCATGTGCACCTGTATCATGAATATAGAGAATGTCCCCCTTATTGATTTCCGGGAGCATACGGTCAATGGCAAACTTATCGTTATTCTCACAAAGAGACCCTACAATATCATATTTGTGATCGCACTCTGCATTCTCCTTGCCCATGACGGTAATATGATGATATGCACCATACATTGCCGGCCGCATGAGGTTCACCGCACAGGCATCTACACCGATATATTCCTTGTATATGTGTTTCTCATGAATCGCCTTTGTGACCAGTGCACCATACGGCCCCATCATGAAACGTCCCATCTCGGTAAAAATCTTTACATTTCCCATACCGGCAGGAACCAGGATCTTATCATATACCTTGTGTACGCCTTCGCCAATGACACGGATATCATTCGGCTGCTCCCATGGCTTATACGGAATGCCGACACCTCCGGAAAGGTTGATAAAGCCGATCTTGACACCGGTTACATTCTGCAGCTGCACAGCGAGCTTGAACAGCACCTCGGCCAGCTTCGGATAATACTCATTTGTAACTGTGTTGCTGGCAAGAAAAGCATGAAGGCCAAACTCCTCCACGCCCTTACCCTTCAGAATCCGGAAAGCCTGAAAAAGCTGGTCCGTAGTCATTCCGTACTTGGAATCTCCGGGATTATCCATGATTCCATTGGACAGCTCAAAAAGTCCGCCTGGATTATAACGGCAGCATATCCTTTTAGGAATATATCCGAGGGCCTCTTCCACATCATCGATACTGGTAAAATCATCCAGGTTAATGATAGCGTTAATGTCATTTGCTTTTTTATACTCTGACAGTGGTGTATCATTCGAGGAAAACATGATATGATCGCCGTCAAATCCCATGGCTTCTGAAAGCATCAGCTCCGTCATGGAAGAACAGTCACAGCCACAGTCATATTCCTGAAGAATATGGATCAGCGCAGGAGTAGGCGTAGCCTTTACTGCAAAGTACTCGCGAAACCCGGGATTCCATGCAAAGGCTTCCTTTACAGCCTGTGCGTTCTCGCGGATACCCTTCTCATCATAAATATGGAATGGGGTAGGTACCTCGCGGATGATCTCTTCCAGCTTTTCTTTCGTTACAAAAGGTTTTTTCTCCATGGGTCTTCTCCTTATCCTGATTCCGGCCTGATCAGCCAGCTGCTGATTGCAGGATGTTCATCAGACCAAAAACAAAATGCAGGCCCTTACCATATAACATCATGAAATACGCTGATCAGCACCGGATTTAATTGTGCATTGAGCTTCCGTGTTCCATTAAAACATACAATTTCAAAAATGTAAAACACTTTGTAGCTTTAGCAAATTAAATTGATGCAGAGCCATGGCATTAGCAGGAGTCACTGCACATGCTTGTGATTATACAGATGATCCTGACAATATTCGTAGTTGCCATTGCATTTAGAACAGAAACGGAATTCCAGATCCGGATCATCCAGCTCCGTACGTCCACAAATAGCACAACGATGCAGAGGCCGGCGTTTGCCATCCACTGTTCCGCCAGCGCCAAAGGTCGTACGATCGATCTTCTGCCCGGTCTGTCCATTATTTCGGTTTGAGGATTGCTGACCGCCATTATATCCATTCATATAACGCCGGAAATTCTTCCTGGTCTGTCTCTGACTTTTATTCATCCCATGCATGCCACGCATGCCCCTGGTAAGGAAAAAGAAAATAATCGTACCCGCAAGGGAGCAGACAATCATGATAATCCTGGGAATGCGCATGACTGCCGAGGCACTTACCACATCATAGACCAGATATACAATATCCAGAATCGCCAGATACTTGATGCGGATCGGAATGATGAACATAAAAAGCATCTGCTGATCCGGAAAGGTCATGGCAAAACCAAGGAAAATAGAAAGGCTGACATAATACGTTGAAAACAGCTGTCCATAATCCACGCCGGTAAAGGCATAGAGCAGAAAAGCACCCGCAACAGTCATGATGAGGCCAAAAAAAATGTACACATTATACAGAAAATCACCCCAGGTGCGTTCCAGAAGTGTACCAAGCTGAAAATAGCAGATCAGCATGACAATCGTCCAGATATTCAGGGAAGACGGCGGTATCAGCCACCAGGAAATAAGTCTCCACACCTGTCCCTTCAGAATCAGTGACGGTGACAAAGTCAGATAATAGAAGACACTCTGATATTCCGGATTCATAGAAGCCATAAAGTACAGGATGTACCCGGCAACATAAGTCATAATAATATACACAGTCAGATGATGAATTGCATACTTCCCGATCTTTTGTTCCATTTTGTGCAAAAAATTCATGTATTTACTTCTTTCTCTTCAGAAAAGTCCTGCCAAAAACAACCCATAAGCTTCCCGGGAAATCTGTAAAACGGACCTCTGAAATTTCCTGGGACTTCTGAACAACCGGTTCTCACAATTATAAGAGTTCTGTATATATCTTGTCAATGTAATTGAAAAAAGCCCCTCCCTTGCAGTAAGCACAGGAAGAGCTCCTTCTGCCGGTATGCTATAAGCCGGCATGAAATCATTTGTAAATCAAAAAAATTGTGTCAATTTTGTCTATGTTGATATCTGCCTGTCAATTTCAATCTGACTCTTTGATGACAGCTGATCAATCTCCGTCAGACTTATCCGGCAGGAATGGCTTAACAGCATCTGCAAGAGAATGAATATTTCTGGTCTGAATCAGGATCTTTCCGCTTCCGGTGAACTTATTTACAAGGCCCTCACCTGTTGTAAAGCCAAATGTACCGGATGCTACCTCAATACTGTAGTTCAGGCTGGCATCCCAGGCAACAACATGCTCATTGTCAATGGTGATTGGCTTTGCAGGTGTGCACTCCAGCTCAACCAGATCTCCAAACGCGCTGATCAGCAGATCACCCTGCCCTTCAGTCTCCATAACAAACAGCCCGCCTGATCCTCCGAATACAGCCTGGCTGATATTCTGTTTCTGCATCTTGTAGTTGACGGAATCATCACATGCAAAGAATGCACCATCATTCAGACGATACTGTTTTGCACCAACCTCAAGCTTTGCAATCTTTCCAGGTACAGACGGAGCAATTGCAACGACACCCTCTGGAGCTGTACCAACAACCTGAGTAATGAACATGCTCTCATTGCTGACAAGGCTTCTTCCGATTGCTCCAAGAAGCCCCCCAAGGCCCTTCTTGCTGCTGTTCAGCTTTCCCTCCAGCTTCACATCCTGCATATAAACCATTGCGCCGTTTTCAATCTTTGCAACCTCACCATTTCCAAGATGGATCTTTGCAAGCTGAGATCCTGCATCACCGACTAATTCCAGATTCATTTCGTTACCTCCTTTTTGTTGTTAAAAATTTTCATCCAAATCTTTGGGGAAATTGCTAATCTATAATCATTATATATGGCCGTTATCTGTTAACAGCATATATATTGTTGTTAATGCCTGTTAATTTTTTGCTTATAAATGGTCCTCATCAGATTCCATCCAGAAAAATTTCCTGATCAGTGCCGGTCATTCCTGTTCACGCTGTTCATTCCGATTCATATGGAATGATGCTGTCACCTTCAGCCTGCATTTCAATCGGATCCGTATCATAGGTATTGCCAAAAACATCTGTGATCTCATACATGTACAGGAAGAATCCATCGCCCATATCTTCATCCTCCATGACAACATCATCTGACCAGGTAATGGTATCTGTCGTATACCAGGTTTCTTCATCTGTATCTGCCTCATAGGTAGGCAGCAGAAAAGCCACTTCATCACCGTCTGTCAGTGGTCTGATACCCCGGCTTGTCATGAATCCATTGCCGGTCTCTCCTGAATTCATTCCATCATAGATACCAAGTACTCTGTATTCTTCCTTATTGTAATCATAGATTGCACGGAGATTGGTTTCTTCACCATTCACTTCTGCCGGAATAGAATACAGATTATAATTGTCGGTTTCTTCGATCAGCTCTGCACTGACTACCTCACCGCCGATGGTCATCCATGTGCCGAAAAAGTTATCTTTGAACTTTCCGTTATCCCAGTCCGCGTCAATATTATTATCTTCTCCGAGGAACACATACTCTGTCGCATCTGCTTCCTCAGATCCGTCTGTCTCATACCAGAGAAGAAAATGTACGGATTTTACTGCATCCAGGTCTGATGTGATTGAAAGGTTCAGATAGCCGTCATCATCCAGGCTCTGCTCAAACTGTACATCAAAATCACTTCCTGTTACAGGTGCAAGACCGGTTAGCTGACTTTGCAGCTCTTCTGAAACACCGCTGGTGCTGTCCACAGATGATCCGGATACCGGCTCTGATTCCTCCTGATCCGTATTATAATTGGACCAGATCTCTGACCAGTCCAGGCTGTCATAATTATCAGTCACTGCAGCGATGTATTGCAGATAAGGTGCATCATCTGAGATCGTTGCATAAGCATCCACTTCATCCGAGGATACACTGATCGGATAAAAGACAGATATTCCATTAGAGTTTTCTCTGCCGGATCCATGTGTTTCATAGACCACAGCACTATCAATTGCCTGCAGCAGTCCGGTACCATCACTCTCCACATAATCCTGTGTATTCTGTACCAGATCCGCCATATCAACCATGTTGCAATATCCTTCGGAAGGAGTGTTCCCTCCATAGGATTCTGCCCTGTCCGCTCCGGCTGCTACACTGTTCAGCGTCTGAACATTCTCCGCAGCAAGTGCCATACCACTTGTATAACTGTCAAATTCACTGTCAAGTGCACTGATTTTGGAGAGATCGATCACGGAAAGCGTTGCCTCATCTGAAATATCCTGGCTGTCGCATTTATCTATGAACGAATCACAGATCACTTTTCCAAGAGCATCGCCCTTCATGGATGGATTGCCCCCAAGCGTGTCCAGTATAGTTGTATAATCCCATCCCGCACCAGGCTCTGTCTCTTCAGATGCGACGAGATAATATCCTGAGCCATTTAATGCCTTTGCTGTCTCCATGCTGGCCATCAGACAGGCATCAAAGCCAATCATATCAAAGGTGACGGGGGAACTGCTCATGGCTTCCTTCAATTCGGGCATTGTAAGGTTGTCACTATCATAGAGCTCATCGTAGCAAACTCCATCTGCATTCCCGCCGCCATGGTCCCAAAGAACCAGACCATAGTGTGCACTGGGATATTCAGAAACGCCCCACTGAATAAAGTCAGCCAATGTGGAGGGATCTCCCATGGATGCCGAATCTTCCGATCCAACCTCTTCCAGGCTGCCATCACTGATCCGGTAACGGCCCAGTACATCCGGGTCTACCACATCATTCTGCCAGGACGATGACCCCCCTGTCTCCACGATGACATTTACATTATCCGGAAGTGACGCACTGCACATCTCTTCCAGATTCAGGGTTGCCATACCTCCATCACTTTCAAGATCGGAGCCACACAGATAGACCAGCATGGTCCATCCCGCCTCATCACTTCCGGATTCACCGGCTGTATAAGACCCACTATCCGGAGAAGCATCCTGAGATGTCGAAACCGTATCACTTTCTGAACCATCTATACTATTATCAGCACTTCTTGTAAGTTCATCTCCACATCCACCCAGAACCAGGCCTGTCACAAGAACAGCCGATATGAGCAGCGCCATATTTTTATGCTTCATGGTCTTCTCTCTCCTTGTTGTACTGCTGTCCCTGTCCACCTGATTCCTCTCGGTTTCTACGAGTCATTTCCTTAAACTCCTCCTCGAATTTCTGGTCTGCCATGTGATCGAGCTTGCGAAGCAGCAGAAAAAGAAGGAGATTAACAATAATGAGCACAATGCCCAGCTCAGGGCCTCCTGAAAACAGCGCAATAATACCAAACAGAAAAAAGATGATTACCAGGACGTAAAAAAGCATTTTCAAACTGATCAGGATATTCTCCCAGAGGATACAAATTGCCTGCCAGATCTTTTTCAACACTTTTTTCATCTATCCCTCCCGGCATCCGTCTATTCGTCCGCCTCCTGTCCTTCCTCTTTCCATCCTTCAGCGATAGAAAAAAGAAAATGTTCGTAAGCTCTTTTCGCAGCGAAAAACCCCTGCCGGTGGATATGGACCTGCTCACCATCCTGCATCACAAAGGTCAGCAGTTCCCGATCAATACTACAGATTTTGGAAAGATTTACCAGAAAACTCTTATGACAGCGGAAATAATATTTCTCCGGGAATTTACTCATCTCGTCATCCAGTCTTCCGCGAAACACCAGTTCCTGACCATCATCCATATGCAGACAGATGCTTTTCCCTCTCTGTTCCGCAAAGAGAATACAATCGAAAGGTACCCGTATTCTCTCTCCCCCTGATTCGCCCTCGAAATGGGGCTCGGATTCCTTCTTATGAATAACATCCTGTATCAGATCTCTGATGTCATCCTGTTTTACAGGCTTTTCAAGATAACGGGCAGCACGAAGACGATAAGATTCCAGTGCAAAATCCTGACTGGTTGTGGCAATGGCTGCCACCACACGCGTATCCTTTTTGCGGATCCTTTCAAGAGCATCAATTCCAGTCATTTTGTTCATATAAATGTCAAGAATCAACAAGTCAAACTTTCCAGGATAAAAATGATCCAGAAGCTCCTCGGCGCTTTCAAACGCCTCTGCTGTAACTTTATCCGCAGATTCCGTCACCATGCCAAGAAGCCGGACACGAGATTCCTTATCATCTTCACATATACCTACCCGAAGCTGCTCCATGCTGCCAACCGTTCCTTTCCAAGACTGATATTCATCCAGACAGGCAAGCCTGTCTGTCCCTTATTATTACATGCTGCTTCCAACAGCGCCAATTCCGCTTACAACAGCGCCTACAACGAAAGCTGCAACGATGATTCCGATGATTCCGGCGATTACAGTGATAATAGAAATGATGAAACCGGCTTTGCGGATACCCTCATCATTGCCTTCCTTCTTGGCATTCTTTGACAGAACCATTCCAACAATTCCGAGGATGATGGAAACAATGGCTGAATACCCAAAGAAGCAGAAAATAAATCCAATGATACTGCAAACCAAACTTGCAATTGCTTTTCCATGTGCGGGTGCGTTCTGATTCATGTTTTTTCTCCTTTTATCTTATTATTTTATTATGTGTATTTTTTGTTTTGCTCCGGCTTTTTGTCGTTGCTTTTTTGTTCCTGGTATTATTCTTTTAAGCTTTTATGTTCCTGCTGTTATTTTTTATTTGTGTTTTTGCAATTAAAGACCTAAAGCGTTTAATTCCTCAACAGTGATGTCAATCAGTTTCTCTGCAGTCTTTGTATTCTTGCTGGCAATGCCCCGAAGTCCCAGCAGACCTCCGGTGAGATCGTTTAATGCCATGTTTGCTACAGCATTACCTGCTCCAGCAATCTCCTGCTTTGAGAGCTGGAATTTACTTGCTTTCTTTTTGCCGACACCAAGTACCGGTACAATCCAGATCTGATTTCTGCGGTCCAGCGGCGGGAATGTAACGATAGTGCTGAATCCATGCTTTGTCAGGGCCGGCGCTCCAGCGGAAAAGCTCTTATCCTTGATCGCATCATAGAACTCCTCGATGGTATACTCGTTCTTTGTCTTTACTGTTTTGATTTTTACTCCAAGCATTCTGTAACCTCCTCATACAATAATTAAAGATCTTATTTTTTTGAACGCCTTGATCAGTTCCGGAGAATCATCTTCACGGTTGCTGCGTTCCTATCTCTTTGGTACGATCTCATTATGTCAGACTTACCACTGTCTTTGTAGTACAGAAAACCTGAGTCGATTGGAAAAAATGGTTCTTGATAGTTATTATAAATTGTATTATAATGAGTAATTTTTGCATTTCATCATGACTTATTTTTATCTGACACATTACCAGTATTGATTCTTTCTCCATATATCCTGATTTTCTTTATGCACCTTTCTCTGCCATTTTCTTTACTTTGCTTTTCCCTGATCATACACTGGCATATGAATGTTCACCATGTCGCGCTCTTCTGGAGGGTATCTGCCGATTCTTCAGTTATTATTTGCGCTTGACCATAGGAACAATTTTTTCATGCAGTGCATGGTTTTCTTATAAAATCATTATCTAAAAACATTATCCGGATTAACTCAGAAACACATCGCTGTCCCAGTCAGAACATTCACGCCGATCCTGCCAGACACGGCATCATTTCCTATTTAATGTCTCCTGACAAATTGTTCTGATTCTCTGTTTCCGGCATGATCTCATGTATCACCTCAATCTGAGATCCTCTTCCATCCACGATACAGCTTTTATGTTATGTAAATAGATCAAGCTTTTCTAATTTGTCAAGTACCAATATTGAAATAATCCGTCGAAAAGCTGTACTTTCTCACATGACGTGCTTCGTGCATAATATGCTTAAAGATTTACAGACAGCAAATCACTTCTTCCGTACAGAAGGAGTAAGAAAGCTACTTCAAATGGTGAAATGAGACAGCTCATAAAGCCTGCTGTACTGTGACAAATCTAATCAACCAGGGAATAATCCCGCAATATCAGGAGGAAAATGATAATGAAAAACAAACTTGTCGCTATTCTTGTTACCGGTGTACTTTCCTGTTCCATCCTTGCAGGATGTGGATCAGGCAGTGACGCTTCCAGCGCATCCGCTAGCTCCAGCAGCTATACCGAGGATGCAAGCAGCTATGCAGACTCCAGCAGCTATGAAGATGTCTCCAGTGACTCTGTTGCTTCTGCGAGCGCATCTGTAGACACTTCCAGCACTTCTTCAGACGGCACCTTCTCTCTTGGAGATGTAACCGCAGATATGATTCAGACTGGTCTGTATGCTAAGGATGACAACGGAAACGAACTTGTATTTGCTTTGTTCCAGGGACCGGATGGAAACAACTATGTAGCACTCATTACTGTCGATACAGATGGCACTGGAGACGTTATCTGTGGTCAGTACACAGCAACCCAGAAGGATTCCGGAACTGACGGAATCACATGGACTGTACTTGACGGAACAGATGTATATACCGGCAACAGCTTCAGCATCGGTTGTGTTGAGGGAGATGATGGCTCTGCTGCTTTCTATGATCAGAACGGCACCACCTACACTGCAGAGTATCTGGATGCAGATCAGACCATTACCTACTTCGGCACTGCAGTTGGTCTGCTTGCTGCAAATGGCCAGTAAAAAAACAGGTTCATCGCGCCTGGCAGCCACGCTCCTGCAATCAGTTTGCATAATAGAGAGAGTCCCCCGGGGCTCTCTTTTTTTCGGGTGTAACTCACTACCGAATGCGGATTACTCAGCTTCCAGTCCATGAAGGGCGCTTCTCATTTGTCTGTTTCTGTTCTTAGAACACACCCAATGGTATGCTTGAGAAATGCCCTGCCTGACAGACCTGTAAACTGTAATGATGCAAATAACGGTAACACTGCCAACAAACCTGAGGATTGCAACAAATAATTTACAGTGGTAAAGTGTTTGTGTGACCAGCAGTTTTCAGTAAATAACTTTTACATCAGCATTTTATCAGGATTTATTTCTTTCATTTATTCAGGAGAATCAATATGGCAGGATCAACTTTCGGAACACTCTTCCGGGTTACTACCTGGGGGGAATCCCACGGAAAAGCGATCGGTGTTGTCGTCGACGGATGTCCCGCCGGTCTTCCTCTGTCAGAAGAGGATATTCAGCCGTTTATGGATCGCAGGAAACCAGGACAGAGCCGTTATACTACCAAACGGGCGGAATCTGACAGGATTGAAATTCTTTCCGGCACCTTTGAAGGAATGACAACCGGTACTCCGATCTCCATGATGGTGCATAATACAGACCAGCACTCCAGAGATTACAGTGCGATTATGGATAAGTATCGTCCGGGACATGCGGATTTTGGATTCGATCAGAAATATGGCTTCCGCGATTACCGCGGTGGGGGCCGGTCATCCGGGAGAGAGACAATCGGAAGAGTTGCAGGAGGCGCAATCGCCTCTCTACTATTAAGGCAGCTTGGCATTTCCATCACAACCTATATCCGGCAGATCGGCCCCATATCGATCCAAAGCTTTGATGCGCAGGAAATTTTCAGGAACCGTCTGTATATGCCTGATGCGGATGCCGCCGGAAAAGCCGCCACATATCTTGAGACATGTATGGCAGAAAAGAACTCCTCCGGAGCTATGATCGAATGCATCATAAAGGGAATGCCTGCTGGTGCAGGCGAACCGGTATTTGACAAGCTGGACGCAGAACTGGCAAAGGCTATGTTCTCTATCGGCACGATAAAAGGGGTGGAAATTGGAGATGGATTCCGTGTCGTAGAAGCTACAGGAGCGGAGAATAATGATGCCTTTGCCATCGACAGCAATGGAAAAATCATCAAAAAAACAAACCACGCCGGCGGAATTCTGGGAGGCATCAGCGATGGCTCAGATATTGTCATACGGTGTGCCAGCAAACCAACGCCCTCAATTGCAAGACCGCAGCATACTGTTACAAAGAACGGCGAGGAAGTTGAGATTGAGATCCATGGAAGGCATGATCCGATTGTCGCCCCGCGTGCCGTTGTGGTCGTCGAATCGATGGCGGCAATTACCCTGGCGGATCTGTTGCTGAGAGGTATGAGCAGCCGACTTGATAATGTAAAAAGAATCTGGAAGAAAAAGTAAAAAACAGGTGCAGGTCATGGATAATCCACAGCCTGCACCTGTTATTATGCAATACTTTTTCTCATTACAGTACTGTAGAAGAAATCCTACAATACTGAAATTAAAGCAGAAATTATGAAACCGAATTAAAATCAATAACGGGCTAAGTACAGAGAGACACTTACTGTGCGCTCTTTGCCACCTCGGCCAGCTTTGCAAATCCTTCTTTATCGGTAACTGCCATATCAGCCAGTACCTTGCGGTTGAGATCTACGCCGGATTTCTTCAGACCGTACATGAACTTGCTGTAAGAAAGTCCGTTTAATCTTGCTGCAGCGTTGATACGTGCAATCCAGAGCTGACGGAACTGACGCTTTCTCTGCTTACGTCCCGCATAGGAAGAAGTCAGTGCACGCATTACGGACTGTTTAGCCACACGATACTGCTTGCTTCTTGCTCCTCTGTAACCCTTTGCCAGCTTTAATACTCTGTTATGTTTTTTCTTAGCGTTTAATCCGCCCTTGATTCTTGCCATTTTTGATTATCCTCCTTAACCAGTTCAACCGGATATTCTACATACTTCGTCAGGATCAGTTTGCCATACACCTGCAAAATTACATGTAAGGCAGGCATCTCTTCATCTGGCGAACATTTGTTGCGTCCAGAACAGCTGCTTTTCTCAGATTTCTCTTTCTCTTTGTGGTCTTCTTGGTCAGGATGTGGCTCTTGTAAGCCTTATGTCTTACAATCTTTCCGGTTCCTGTAACTTCAAAACGTTTTGCCGCTGCACGGCGAGTCTTCATCTTTGGCATTTCTAAATTCCTCCTTGTAATTATTTCCTTTTCTGTCCCAGTACAATACTCATGTTGCGTCCTTCGATCTTGGCCGGCTTCTCAAGAACAGCAATATCCTCAAGCTGCTTTGCAAAACCATCCAGAACGGGCCGGCTTGCATTCATATGCGCCATCTCACGGCCTCTGAACCGAATCGTGACCTTGACTTTGTCACCTTTCGTAAGGAACTTGCGAGCTGCGCCAACCTTTGTGTTCAGATCGTTTGCGTCGATATTCGGGGACATACGTATTTCCTTGATATCTACAATATGCTGTTTCTTGCGGGCCTCCTTCTCACGGCGTGCCTGCTCATAGCGATATTTACCGTAATCTACAATCTTACATACCGGCGGCTTTGCCATTGGGGCAACCTTCACAAGATCCAATCCTGCGTCCTGAGCTTTCTGAAAAGCCTCTCTGGAAGACATAATGCCTAACTGTTCCCCGTTTTCACCGATCAGGCGAACCTCACGGTCACGGATCCGCTCGTTGATCATTGTCTCGTTATTAATTTCCTTACCCTCCTTCATGAGATTATACCGTTTTACCTGGAACGTCCTGACGCAGCTGATTCAGTTCAACCTGACGGTATTGAACCGGATGCGTCATGATCTCCTTAGAAAAGAAAAAAGTGAATAACTATATAGTTATCCACTCCATACAACAGAAAAACATAAAACCAATAGCAGTTCATGCCTTTCTCCGTAATATAAACCCGGGACACGTTTCCGCGATCAGGTGAGAGTGGAACCTCTTCTTTCTTTTCAACCTGCTAAATATAGCATGCATTTTCTGAGTTGTCAAGATTCAAATGTCAGAAAAAATTGTTGCAAATATCTAAAAAACTGCTGCCATCCACAATCCGTTTGCGAAATGGCAGCATCACATAGTGGACTATTTTCCCCTTCAAAATTACTGACACAAGATATCAAGGCCAACAGGTATCAATGAACATCTGACAGCATCCTATCCGTCTTAATTGCTGTCTGCAGATGCTGTCTTCAGATATCCCAGGCTCTCCAGCTTCTGATATATAGCATTTGCGATCTCCTGATGACCGGCATCATCAAAAGCAGGCTGATCCAGAATATCAGATGTCAATGCCAGGTAATGATCACCAAAAGCGTCTGTCATCGCCTGATCATACGCCGTCTGATCCACTTCATTGTAGGGATACATACCAACCACGACGTAATTATCCTTCTGTGTATAGGTATCCAGAATCTTCTGAATCTGCTCTGCAAGTTCATTCGGGTCGTTATTCCATCCGCCATAATACCCCATGCAGATGACCGGAATTGCATTCAGATCGTCACGGTCCTTCTTGTACTGGTCCAGATCATCCCTGACGACATACTCCGTGGCATCCAGCTCCGCACCGTTTGCATTATTCTCGTGCGCGGTGATATAGGTATTGATATCATCCATGCTCACACCCGCAAGTGCCATCTGGGAAAGCGTGCCTGAGTTATCCCAAGTGTTGTTCTCCACTGTATAATTGCCGTATCCATTGTCCTGCAGAAGCTTCTGCAGATAATCCGGATAGCTTGTATCTGTAGAATCATCTTCGTCAAGAATATCCCCACGGATACTGATCATGGTCTGCTCTGCTTCAGGTGTCGGCGTCGGTGTCGTAGTAGCCTTCGCAACGGTTGTATCTGTGCTGGAGGAGGATACCGCAGAATCCTTTACAGACTCAGCCGCCTCAGCGGACGATGCAGATGATGAAGCCTGCACTGCCTCTTCTGCAGATGCTTCTGCCTGTGATGCACGATAGTCGGATGCCTCCTTCTGAACACGTACAACCCGGAATCCCACATATCCGATTACACCAACGGTAAGCAGAATACTGATTACAAATAATATCAAACGACCCTTTCTACCCAATTGAATCACGCTCCCTTATAATTTTTTCCGTCCTGTATACTCTCCCCTGCGTCGCCCAACGCACAAGAACAACCTTATGATAACACACTAAATCCGGTATTTTCAATACATTCCGAAACCCGGCTTTCTATCTGTCCTCACCCCGTTACAGTTTACTGGTGTGTCAGGAATCGCATTATCTATATGTTTTGCAAATTTATACTGTTTTATCATTACCAGGAAGAGAATCCCAGAAATCCGTAATGACTTTCCCAACAGAATCAAGCGTCACCCTCTGCATATCTGCCCATTCACGGGGAAACAAAGTGCGATAAGCGCCTGAGAGAAACCTGTCGTCAAGAAGCGCGATGATCCCGCAGTCATGAGAGGTACGGATCACACGCCCGGCTGCCTGCAGCACCTTGTTCATGCCAGGATAACGATAGGCATAATCAAATCCATAATGCTCCCTCAGAAGTTCTTTCTCCGGCCCGATCTGTGGCAGACCTGTGCCCACGATGATGGCACCGATCAGACTTTCGCCGGTCAGATCAATGCCCTCAGCAAAGATACCGCCAAGCACACAGAAGCCAACCAGGATTCCCTGCCTTTTTGTACGGAAAGCTTCGAGAAATCTCTCTCTTTCCGATTCGGTCATCTGCGGCTTCTGACGGATGCAGGCAATCTTTTCGCATTCCCGCTTTTCAGATGGCCCTGTATCTCCGGACCGTGCAGCCCATGACGATGCATCTTCTGAGGATACATACATCTGCCCGCTGTCAGAACCGGCGCAGAAAAGATCAAATACATTGTCCAGCATCTGATAGGAAGGAAAGAAAACCATATAATTACCGTTTTTCTTCTCTGCAATCCTGCGGATGTAGGAGGCAATCCGTGTATATTCATCATGCCCGCGCCGCTTATACCTGCTGCTGACATCACTGCCCGCAATAATCAGCCGGTTTTTCCTGTCAAAGGGAGACGGGATATAGACAGCATAGGTATCCTCCCGCGTTGTCAGAAGTCTCCGGTAGTAATTGACCGGAAGCAGGGTAGCAGAGAAGAAGACGGCAGAGCGCCCGCGGTCCAGACAATTCTGCAGATTGGCGGATGGATTTACACAGAATAATTTCATCAGAAAATCATTCTGCCCCCTCCTCTGTCCGTAAACGAGATAATGGTCATCCACCAGATCAGAAATACTGACAAAAGAGCGGACACTGAAATAAAAGTCGAGAACTGATTTCCGCAGGCTCTCCTCACCCAGATCAGACAGAAGGTCCTCCAATCCTCCGCAAAGATTCATAAGCTGTATCAGCAGATCATCCGGAAATCTGATAACCTTCAACTCCTCACCCTCGCAATCCTTACTGTATTTCAGAAGGATTCTGCTGCATGAAGACAATATATGCATGACTGACCGGATATTCAGACAGAGCTTTTCCGGTTCACAGTCAGCTTTCGCAAGCCGGATTGATGAGAAACCACCGGTCCCAGAAGTCGCAGGTTTCACCTGTCCGGTTTCTGGCTCTGTGGGTTTCATCAATCTGTTATCTGTCATTGCGGCTTTCATCAGCCGGCGGACTGTCAGAAAATCTTTTCTGCATATGCCCGCACTGAACATTTCTCTGCCTCTTTCAACCAGATTATGCGCCTCATCAACCAGAAAGATATAACTGCCCTTCCTGCTGCCCTCTCCAAAAAAGCGCTTCAATCTGGCATCCGGATCAAATACATAGTTATAATCGCAGATGACGGCATCCGCAAAAGCAGACAGGTCCAGCTGCAGCTCATGCGGACATACCTGCCATTTTTCCGCCTGCTTTTCGATGACTTCCCGGCTGTAATGATCCTGTGTGATCAGCAGGTCGAATACAGCATCATTGACACGGTCATAGTGTCCCTTTGCACGGGGACACCGGTCCGGATTGCACTCCGGTTCATCCAGAATACATATTTTTTCTTTTGCCGTAAGAGAAATGTCTTTCAGACAAAGTCCCTCTCCTCTAAGATCAGCAAAGGCATTCTCAGCAACAGTGCGGGTAATTGTCTTTGCCGTCAGGTAAAAAATCTTGTCCGCAAGACCGGCACCCAGCGCATGCACGGATGGGAATACAGCAGACATCGTTTTTCCGATTCCTGTCGGTGCCTGTACAAAAAGCTCCTTACTGCGCAGGATCGTACGGTAAATATCTGCAGTCAGCTCATGCTGACCGGGGCGATATGTATATGGAAACGGCAGGCCATTTACAGAACGGTTTTTCTTCTCTTCCCATTCCACTTCAAACGCCGCCCATTTTGCATACTCCTGCAGAAGCTTATGAAACCACTCTGTAAGCTCGTTTCTGGAAAATGCATACAGAAACTGCCGCGTTTCCTCTTTCTCCAGACCAACATAGGTCATACAGACATAAATCCTTGCGGAATCAGCATCATATGCATCTGCTGAAAATATTTCCGGATGCTGTAAACCATAAATATACGCATAACATTTGGCCTGCGCCAGGTGCACTGGAACAGCTCTTTCCATGAATGCCGGACTGTGAAAAATTCCTTTGATCTCCTCAATAACGGTGACTTCCTGATTTCTGAAAGCCGCCTCTTCGAAACGTTCAGAAGTACCTGCAGAAGAATCATCCGCGCTGTCACAGTATATTGCATGAGAAAAGTCTCCAAATCCATGCCCGTGATAAACACCATCCGCCCGGCCCTCTATCTGAAGACAGAATCCTGCATGGTTTTCTGTTGCTTTGTATTCTTCTGTATAGGATAGTGGAACCTCCGCCTGATACCCGCCGCTTCTGTGTTTCTGCAGTCTCCGGTGGGCCCTGCCGCCTGCCTGCATGGCATCACGATCAGCGAATCCGCTGCCTTCACTTCGAAGATCACCTTCCCTTAGCAGAAATTCCACGAGATTTCTTACAGAAACGCGGAGAACCTTCTGATCCGGATTCTCCGCGTTCTTAACTGCCGTACTCAAATTTTTCAACCCTTTGATGATGCCGTTTTTCTGCTGCTATCCAAAGACTCAGTCCTTCTTCGGTGCATTGCGCAGTGCAATGATGGCATCATCGATGTATGTATTGTTCACCGCTGCAAACGCACCCGAGTCGGAAACCTTTGCATATTCCGGATTCATTGGAATCTTGCCAAGTACAGGTGTTTTCAGATCTGCCGCAATTTCGTCAATGTGGCTCTCGCCAAATGGATAAATCTTCTCTCCGCAGTGCGGACAGAGCATATAGCTGTAATTTTCAATGATGCCAAGCACTGGAATCTCCATCATCTTCGCCATATTGTAGGCTTTTGTGACAATCATCCGTACAAGGTCCTGCGGTGAGGTGACAATCATGACACCGTCCACCGGCAGCGACTGAAAAACAGTCAGCGGAACATCACCGGTCCCCGGAGGCATATCCACAAACAGATAATCCAGCTGTCCCCAGATGACATCGGTGTAGAACTGCTTTACGACACCCGCAATCACCGGTCCCCTCCAGATCACCGGGTCCTCCTCGTTCGGAAGCAGCAGATTGGTAGACATGATTTCGATGCCATTTGCAGCCATCTTCGGATATATACCGTTTCCATCCGATTCTGCCGTCCCCTTGATTCCATACATCTTTGGAATAGAGGGTCCTGTAATATCCGCATCCAGAATGCCTACAGAAAATCCCTGCAGCGCCATTGCATTTGCAAGGGAAGCCGTAACCATGGATTTTCCAACACCGCCCTTGCCGCTGACCACGCCGATGATGTGGTCAATATTTGAAAAGGCATTTTCTTCAATCCGGAAGCTCTCCTTGCCTTCCTTACCGGAAACATTTTCCTCTCCGGATGCATTTACATGCTCTTCTGACATAAATTCCTCCCTCGTTTAATTAATACCAGAAAGCCTTACCTCTGCTATTGTAAGACATATAGCTGACTATTGCAATTTCACACTTTCGTAAAGCTGTATCTTCATATTTCCGTAAAGCTGTATCTCTGTCTGATCCCGGAGGTCACAATATCAAAAATCACAGTTCCGTCCTCCTGCACCGTCTTTTCATAGGTAAAATCCCTGTCTTTGAATTTCTTACGGATATACTCCTCCGGATCATCCGTCTGTACCTCGTCGATAAAAACATCCCGCATCTGATTGTTCGGACATTGATTGAAAATTTCCCAAACGGTTTCATATTCCTTCATGGCAGACTCTCCTACTGTATCCTGCAATCGCGGCCTTCAATTTTCAGATCCTTCCTGATGATCCGCCACGCATCAATCAGCTTTTCCAGTGTCCACGCAGCATTTGCAGGGCTCGTGGATGGCATTTTCAAGGCCGCCCTGCCTGTCTGCGGGTAAATATACTTCATATACAGATTGTATGATGTCGTCCCATTACAATAGATATTCCGGATCGGAGCCGCCTCCAGGATTCTATTCAGATCATTTGGCACAACATCTCTGATACTGCTGTCACTGGATCCGGTGATCGTACAGGACCTGATTGTGTCCCACATCGCGATGTGGTGTTCTCTCAGAAACTCCTTTTTCTGCGGAATACTGACGGGCACCTCCGTGTTGCATTCTGCTGCAATCATCGTCCAGAATCTGTTCCTGGGATGTCCGTAGAAAAAGCCAGACTCCCGGGATTTTACGGATGGAAAGCTCCCCAGCACTAGTACCCTTGCATCCCTGTCAAAAAAAGGCGGAATCGGATGAACCAGAAATTCAGCTTTTTTCACTGTACTCTTCACCTTTCCCGGTCTCATCCTGTCCTCTGGTCTCCGCCTGCTCTGCATCTTCGTCCCGGGCAAGCATCTTCTGAAAATCCGCCTCTGTCTCTCCCTCCGTGCCTTCCTCATCAAATTCGGTCACAACATAAAAGCCTCTCGGGGTATTGCGGATATCTACAACCTTTCCGGTTCTTGATCTGATTCGCTCATAGGGCGCATAATTTCTGCTCATGGCAATCGCCGGAATAATCGTATAATAATAAGAAGCCGGAAGCTGACTTTCAGTTATGGTCACTGTATCTCCCACCTTCACGAGATTTTCACGTTCCATTTTAAACTCAGAATAACGCATGCTCAACCCCTCCGGAACTTAGTCGGTAAATACTACATGTTTTCGTTACGGTTCACATGCAATGTCATTTAGTTAGTATCAGATGAGCTAGACTCCTATGGGGTCTAACTCA
>JBJEMO010000104.1:0-2065 GCA_051879715.1 Bilifractor sp. | reverse complement strand
AACCACTTCCCAATCATACAGTTTTTCTTTATGATGTTAATTGTCCAGAAAAACACGTAAAGGAGACTGTATGATGAATACTATTTTAGCGGAGAATCTCGTATCTTTCAAGGAATTGGAGCAAAAAATATTTGCATTTGTCTGTGAACTCGGTAGGGAAATCACCCAGACTATGCTGGAGAGTTATGATAAGGAGCTTGCAAAAGGAAGAGATAAAAAGATTTACCGTGATAAAGGAACCAGAGACACCAGCATAAAAACAGTATATGGTGAAGTTTCTTACTCAAGAAGAGTCTATCGGACAAAGAACGAAGAGGGCCAGGTGGAATATATTTATCTTTTGGATCAAGCCATGCAGATGGATAAAATTGGCCTGATTTCAACGAATCTGGCAGAAAAGATAGCTTTGACGATCACGGAATCTCCATACCGTGTAACAGCAGATATGATTAATGAAACCTGCGGCCAATACATCAGCCCACAAGGTGTATGGAATCTTGTACAGCGGCTGGGAGAAAGAATTGATGAGGAAGAAACACATGCAGTACAGCAGATGAATGCCGACCAGACAAAAGGCTCGAAAGCCATACCGGTACTCTTTGAAGAAATGGACGGAGTATGGCTCCACATGCAGGATGAACATCACAAAAAAATGAAAAAACAGGAAATGAAAGTGTTCACCATGTATGAAGGATGGGATGCAGAGAAAGAAAAGGAAAAACGTAGTACACTAGTGGGAAAAACCATGCTTGCGGGAATGGAAGACAGCAACACTTTCCACGAGAAGCGGGAAGCCTGTATCCGTCAGAAATACGATGCGGATGAGATTGGACAGAGAATCTTAAATGGAGACGGAGGAAGCTGGATTAAGGAGTCTTATGACGCAGATGCAATTTTTCAATTAGACCGATATCATATTTATCAGGAAATCCTGAGAAAGATAAAAGACAAGAAGGCACAGAAAGAAATACGCGAGCTGTTTGAAACAGAAAAAATCGAAGAAATGCTGAATTATATAGAGGTATATGCAACCAGTGTGGAAAGTCCGGATGAGAAGGATAAGGAAAGCAGGCATGCCAGAGAACTGTTAAAGTATCTGAGAAACAATAAACACGGATTATTGCCTTATGACAAGCAGGGGATAAAGATACCGGAGCCATCGGAGGGGATTCTATACAAGCAAATGGGAGTACAGGAGAGCCAGAACTGCACGGTCATAACAATGCGAATGAAGCACCGGAGAATGAGATGGTCAAAAGCAGGTGCGAACAATCTTGCAAAAGCGCTTTACAGAAAAGAAAACAAGGAATTGATAAATACAATTGAACGCTACACGGACGGATTGATATTTACGATGCAAATGCGGGAAGTGATAGAAATCCTAAGTGCTGCAAAAGCACCGAAAAAGGATGGAAAAGGAAATCTTTATGCAGACAGAATCAGGATGCATATGCCGTTACTGGACGCAATGCAAAGTGCGTCGACCAAGGCATTTATGAGAGCGTTCAATAGTTAAAAAGATGTATGGAAGTACAAAGAAAGGCTTAGTCCTCTTGATTACAGATAAGCTGTCGGAACAGTTTTCTGTCAAGGGTGCGCTGCACCACATGTGGCTTTGCCCTTGACAGAAACTGCTCCCGGCAGCTAAGAGACAGACAAGAGGACTAAGCCTGAAACTGCCATCAATGACGGCGGTTTTAAAAGAAAATATGTTGGTCATAAAGAAAAATGAATAATTGCCAACGTTTACTTGACACAAACTTTAGTATGGAAAAGATTTGCAAAGACACGATATGCTTGCTATAATAATAGAAAAATCTCTAATGAGAAATAGGAAGGTGTAAGAGATGAGACGTAAATTATATAAATCAGATATTGATAAAAAGCTGATGGGCGTCTGCGGAGGAATCGCAGATTACTTCGATATTGATTCGACGATTGTCAGATTGGTATTTGTAATACTCACCTTGTGTGGAGGTTTTCCAGGTATTGCAGCATATCTGATTGCTGCCCTGGTTATGCCGGATGATCCGGGTGATGTATATTAATCATTAATGAGGAAAGA
>JBJEMO010000103.1:0-2095 GCA_051879715.1 Bilifractor sp. | reverse complement strand
TATCTTGCGGAATGCGGGTATGGAAGCACGCGACTTTAGTCGTGTGAGGCTTCACAATATTCACGTTTACTGACTGAGAAACCTCAGTCTGTACTCCGTTATCGTTCGGACACTACCGGGTTCTGGTTGACTCCAAAACTTTTCCTGTGCTATAGTAAATTGGTTTATACTTAGGACAGACCAGATATGTCTGTTTGCAAAAATAGTAGGAGTGTATGACGTGGCTGATTATAGAAAAGAAATTCAGAAAAGACGAACCTTTGCCATTATTTCCCATCCGGACGCAGGAAAAACAACGCTGACGGAGAAGTTTCTGCTATATGGAGGTGCAATTAATCTTGCAGGCTCTGTAAAAGGAAAAGCCACTGCCAGACACGCTGTATCAGACTGGATGGAGATTGAGAAGCAGAGAGGAATTTCCGTGACGTCTTCTGTGCTGCAGTTCAATTATGAGGGCTTCTGCATCAATCTGCTGGATACGCCCGGACACCAGGATTTCTCAGAGGATACCTACCGTACGCTGATGGCAGCGGATTCTGCCGTCATGGTCATCGACGGAGGCAAGGGCGTTGAGCCACAGACGAGAAAGCTCTTCAAGGTCTGTGCGATGCGGCATATCCCGATTTTTACGTTTATCAATAAGATGGACCGGGACGCAAGAGACACCTTCGACCTGATCGATGAAATTGAGAAGGAGCTGGGCATCCCCACCTGCCCGATCAACTGGCCCATCGGATCCGGAAAGAGCTTCCGTGGCGTATACGACCGCAATACGCACAAGGTACTGACCTTCTCGGATACCATGAAGGGTACACGCGAGGGAAATGAGGAGGAAATCTCCCTGGATGATCCGCATCTGCTGGATGTGATCTCAGAGGACCAGAAGGAACAGCTGGAGGAGGAGATGGAGCTGCTGGACGGTGCAGCTGAGGCCTTTGACCAGGAAAAGGTCAACGGCGGGAAGCTTTCGCCGGTCTTCTTCGGGTCTGCGCTGACCAACTTTGGCGTGGAGACCTTTCTGCAGCATTTCCTGAAAATGACAATGCCGCCACGGCCGAGAATGTCAAATGAGGGACTGATTGACCCGGTGCAGGAGGATTTTTCTGCTTTTGTGTTCAAGATTCAGGCAAATATGAACAAGAACCACAGAGACCGTCTTGCATTTATGCGGATCTGCTCCGGTAAGTTTGACGCGGACCGTGAAGTATATTATGTACAGGGAGACAAGAAGATGCGTCTGCTGCAGCCACAGCAGATGATGGCGGATGACCGGCATGTTGTAAGTGAGGCGTATGCGGGAGACATCATCGGTGTCTTCGACCCGGGCATTTTTTCCATTGGTGATACCGTCTGCACACCGGGAAAGAAGTTCTGCTTCGAGGGAATACCCACCTTCGCGCCGGAGCACTTTGCCAGAGTGACGCTGATTGATTCCATGAAGCGCAAACAGTTTGTGAAGGGCATCCGGCAGATCGCACAGGAGGGAGCCATCCAGGTCTTCCAGGAAATCCATGGGGGCATGGAAGAGATCATCGTCGGCGTTGTGGGCGTACTGCAGTTTGACGTATTGAAGTTCCGCATTGAGAATGAATACAATGTGGATATCCGGCTGGAAATGCTGCCCTATGAATACATCCGGTGGATTGAGAACTGGCATGAGGTGGACCTTGATCATATCGTCGGCACCTCTGATATGAAGAAGGTAGAGGATATGAAGGGACAGCCGCTGCTGCTCTTCGTCAATGAATGGTCCGTTGGCATGGTGCTTGACCGGAATAAGGGGCTTGTGCTCACGGAATTCTCCCGGAATTGATATATAGCATGCCAGGCAGGAGGGCACTTCTCATGCAGGCCTTTGGAGTGAGTAACTATGGACAGTTAGCTGGTTTTATGCGAAGCTGCCAATAATTTTGATTGCGAGAATGTTTGAGGAGGGCGGTTTTTGCCCGACGAGTTTCGCAGCAACAAAAAACAAGCATAAAACCAGCTTACTGTCCGTTTACGAACGGAAACAGACAAATGAGAAGTGTTCTCTTGACGCATCTCTGAACCAATGTCATTTAGTTTAGAGATGAAAACCAGTCTATGTTTTCAA
>JBJEMO010000102.1:0-14549 GCA_051879715.1 Bilifractor sp. | reverse complement strand
AATGGCCTCTTCTGTGCAAGATACCGAGAATATATCGCTTACAATAATCAGCAAGGCATGGAATAGATTACTGGCTCTTTTGTTCCGACTTATTATTGGCCCTTTTTATCCGTCTGCATATCCAAGTGGCTTTCTACACCCGACGCTGACACTTGTCAAAATGCTAGTATCTAACAGATTCTACAATTTCTACATCATCTGCCCTTTTAAATGCCAATTTATCCAATGACGACAAGTGATTCTGTATAATTGGAAAGTGACAATTTCTCGAAAGGGTAGAATCGCCTGACGTTACCAGCATTATCTCTAACCAATAGTTTCTTCATAGCAATTCAGCTTCTCAATTTCAGCATGCTTACCTTTGAAATACAGAATTGCGGACTTATGAGCCGGAAGATCTCCAAAGTATGCTGGAGGATAAATGCTTTCGTACGCTTCAGATATAGATACTGTCCGGCTGTTGAAAGATTCTGAATTACCTTTATGCAAAACTTTCTTCTGTCCAAAAAGATTTGAGAATTCCTGTTCTGAATTTGGGTCATTGCATCCCAATATCAGTTGATAATTGCAATTGCCGATGATCGATCGTTCACCAGTGGGCTGATATTTGTAGTCTAACTGACTTAAGTTCTGGCTGATCAGCATGAAAATCACCCCCTTGCTGCGCAAGGTTGAGATGTTGCGATTCAGAAGTTCATAGCTAAAAGACAGTGCCGGAAGTTCATCGGCAATAACCAGAATCGGACGATTTTTTTTACCAGATGAGCTGTCCGGTCGCTTTGAAAAGCCTACCGACATCTGCTGGATCACAAGCGTGAAAAGAGACGCATAGGTGTCAAGGTTCTCCTGCGATATCTGGAGGTAGATGTCGGCTCCGGCTTCAAGATCGGCGTTGCTGATACAATGTCCGCCTTTTGGGGATAGGAGAACATCAAGGATCGGATTGCTATAGTGGATGAGCGCTGAGGTCAGCGCATCGTATGCTCCACTTAAATTTTTTTCGTTGTTGCCGTAAAACGATGCCAGCAGCTCCTTTGCCAGCCGACAAGAGCCGTTTACAGCCGCTGTGACCCAGTTGAAAACATTTCCTTCAAGGATTGCGTGGATGATCGTTGGAAAATCAGTAGATGGATCTTTATCGAGCAGCAGAAAAACGATGCCTTGAAAAATTTTCCGCGCCCGCGACGTGAAGTAATTGTTTTCAGTTCGTCCTTCATCTGGGATGAGAACGGATGCCATCATTTCCACATACAATCGCCTGTCTGTTTCATCCATTCTGGAAACGCCGGCCATGGGATCAAAGTGCATGCTTATCTTTGTGGCATTTCTGGCGTCCGGAGCAAATCGTAAAATGGTCCGTGTGGTATGCCTGTGCACGTAGTGATAAATGTCGCCTTTGACATCAATTGCCAGAACAGAGCCGTTGAATTGGCAGGCATTAATGATCGCCAGACCAGCCGTCTTCCCGGATCCTGGCGGACCGAAGACAGCTATATTTCCCTCTGTCGTTGAAGGTACGGCAATGAGACGACTTCCTGATTTCCCGAAAATTAGACCATGATAACTCTGCCATTCGCATTCCGGAAACTGCTTAAGATCCAGCTTGTGCGGTTCAGCATCTTCGAAAAACCGGACCAGAGAAAAGTAAGACCGTTTATACCGGTGATGGTCAGAAATGTAGTTCCGGCCAGTTTTGATATTATATAAAGATGTAAAAGTCGAGACGCACAGGATATAGCCATAGATGCATGACATGGCGAGGACTATAATCGGCACCAGAATCGATGATGCCAGAGCGGGATTGAATCCATTTAGGATAAGTTTTGCGATACGGCTGCCGCAGATTAACATGACAGCTCCCACATACGCAAAACCAATAGCTGTCTTCTGTGCTTTGTCGTTGCTTTTGATTAGTTCATAAAGATCTTCTATCAGGGTTTTCAGATCTTTCATATCTCGATATCCTCCGACATATCTACATTCTTTGCACGTCCCCAAGCCTCACTTACAACAGATTTGGCTACTTCAGCTCCCATATGTATGGAGTCGTTCAAGATTTTTTCCGATTCTCTGGCTGCCTCCTTTGAGGGATCCTCTCCATTTCTGGACGCGCCTTTTTCTATATCACGCTGGATCTCCGATGCCATTTTTTTCGCTGCTGTGAGGCCTATTTTCACAGTTGTGCCGATAATTACGTCTGTTGCTTCCATAATTTTTATTCCTCCTTTTCCGTTTCTGTAATTTCATTTGTTTCTGTTTGTCCCCATGCCTGTGACTGCCCCCATCCGGATACATTTCCCCATTCTTCTGCATGTCCCCATGTCTGTTTCTGGGGTTTGGATTCTGCTTCCTCAAGCTTTTCCCGCAGTTCTGATGCTGCTTTATAAGCTGCTTTGAGCTCGGCATCCTTTTCATTGGCTGTCTGCGCAAGCAATTGTACCTGCGATCTCAGGATCTTTATCTCTTCACGGATAGAGGAGAGTTCCGCACTTTCATTGATGATTTCCGCCAGACCATCGATCGTCAGGCCATCCTTCAGGATAATTCCGGTCTTGTCGGTGATTTCTTTCATCTGGTGCGCGTTGAGACTGATCAGACGTCCGCCAGATCCGCCTTTGTACACAGTGCCTTGGATGCCATTTTTTTTCAGGTAGTCCTGGAGCCCCGGATGAAGTTTCCGGAGATACGTCCGGGAAATTAGCTCATCAGCGCACAATCTGAAATGATAACCGGCATGCTTTTTGTCTGGAACAGCTGGAACGAATGCGAAGTGAAGGTGGTCTTTGCTTATTCGGTTGCCGTTGCTGTCATATCTAATCTCATCCTTATGAATCTGAGCAACAAAAACGGACTTCTCTCCCATTGGAAGTGTAGAGCAGAGATAGTCATAGGCTGCCTGAAAAAAAGCTTCTTCCTGCTCTTCCGGACAATCGTCTGGCTTCTGTAGGACGACTTCGACGGCATGAATGACGTTTTTTCTGTTGTATATGTGAATCTCTTTTTCAATGGATTTCCGGTAGGCCGTGACTTCTACGATGGTTGCCCCTCGATTGATGAGACTATAATTTTGCTTTGTTTTATCAAAATCGATGTTTTCATCTTTGGGATATCTATCATGCGGAAGTAAGCGCAAATCATGCGCAATGAGGTGAGATACTTTGGAATCCTGATATTTTTCAACGTTCATCGTTATCCTCCCCGTGTTCGCTTTATTATATAGAGCATCCGCTTTTTCTTGCTGCTGGTTCTGCCGGCTCCAAAGGTCGTCTGTCGGTCACTTGTCGGCCTCGATGCTCTCAATATTCGCCGGCAGATGTCCTGTCAAGGTCGCGTCATTTCCGCTTGGGCTTACGCCGGCGGATCGCGCTCCCAATGCCAGAACAGCAGCAAAAACCACGTCTGCCCTATATACAAGGTAGGGAAGTACGCTTGCCTACGGCGACGCCAAGCTTCCCTACCTTGCTCTACTGGGGGACTTCCGTCCCCCGGCGAGGCTGTCCCCCTGCCGCCATCTCCGTCGTATCCGTCAGCTGACAGTCTGCATGACATCAGGAAAATCGCCTGATGCCATGCAGATTGTCAGCCTTCCTGATGTTCCGTCGATGTCTGCTGATGACGCCACGGAAACAGCATCCCTTTGCGATGCTGTTTGGTGCCGTCATCCTTCAGGGGTGCTGGCCACACCCCTGCGCGGAAAAATCATTCTCTTATTCGGAGAATGATTTTTTCCGCTCCCCGGGCTGATTCCTCCCGGTTTCACCGGTCGGAATCACAGGGGCTTGCGCCCCTGCGCAGACTGATCCACATACGGTGGCATATCAGTTAGCTTTCCCCGACTTCTCCATATGAGTGAGATGGCAGAAATGGTTTTTTATAGGAGAAGTTAAGGTATATTAATATAGTTACATCTTATTTCACATCAACGTATAGTCCATCTGATGCGGCTGTCAGGATAATCCCCGTCATATAGAATCTGAGTCACATAAACATCAGCAACATCTGGGAATTCTTTTAACGTCTCTGAATTTTCCTGAACTTTTTTTTCTGCAATGTTTGAAATGTCTGAAATGTCAGTGCTCGTACAAAGCAGGATAACGGGGTATTTCGTTTGGGGACCTTGTGGGCCATGAATAATGCGGACGGCATCCGTGTAAGCCTTTGTATCATCATTATTATTCTGGCTCATCAGAATAAGGGCATCTTTTGTCGTCGTTAGCGCGGCAAATTGTAAATAAATGGTTTTTGTACATACATCTTTTTTTTTCATCGAATTTTCCTCCTTGTTCTGCTATCTCATCTTATATGGCTGATTTTCGTAAGAAATTTTTGATTTTTTGATATATCATATCAATGAGTCTTTCCATAATAGGTTTTTCTTTTCTGTCATCTCATAAATATATATGGTCGATTTTCGTGAGAAATTTTTTGATTTTTTTATGAGAATTACGATTTATACAATTCCGGCTGTCGCACATCCGTGCGATCGACGTCCAGCTCCCGTTCATGTCCATTGGACGGAATCAATCCCCCTATCCATCTCGTCCCCTAGGGGACGCCCTTCTTTCTCCGCTGCGTTTTTACTTTTTCCTCTATTATTTTTTCGTTTCCGTTATTCAACGGTCGGTTTGTGATATGGCGGGATACCGTTTTTCCCGCCATATGCAAGGGCTTATGCAAGTGTGCAAGCATACCCTTGTCATCCGTCGGTAAAACCGTAAATGTTGGGGTGCTCAAAGATTTAATGAATGAAGTATCTTAAAACAAGTGAGCAAGTAAGAAGGAAGCCGGGAATCCGGCTTCTTATTAAAAGAAACTTTTGAAACAGCAGGAACCCCGGTTGCAAGCAACCATCGCCCGGTTCCTGCACTTCTCCCTAAAAAACACAAAAGTCCGCGCAAATTTTAAAAAAGAAAATCGACCATATATTTTATGAATCGAGCGGTGCAGGGAAGGAGGTACGCACCGCTAACGGAAAACATTGAAATATATCATCAAAAAAAGAGAAAAATATGAATATTGTAGTTATTGATACAGAAACGACAGGCCTTATTGCGGGAGTTGATGAAGTGCTCCAAATTTCCGCAATTGATGGAAATGGAAGGACGCTGTTAAATGCGTTGATAAGACCGGAGCATACAAAAAGCTGGCCGGAAGCGGAAGTTGTTAATGGTATTACTCCGGAACGGGTAAAATTTTGCCCAACGATTTCTGACTATAAAACGGCAATAGCAAAGATCATAAGTAATTCTGATCTTCTTATAGGATACAATTTGAAATTTGATCTCAAAATGTTGGTTGGCTCTGGGATAAATCTTCCATCTAATTTGAAAACATCAGGTGTCATGTTGGATTTTGCGGAAATCTATGGGAAATGGAATGATTACTATGGGTGCTATAAGTGGCAAAAGCTGACAACTGCGGCAAGATATTACGGATTTGATTATCATGGAGAGGAACACGATTCGCTTGCAGATTGTCGCGCGACTTTGTGGTGCTGGAAAAATGCAGACAAGAACCTGTAATTAATAGAATAATATGGCGACCGAAATTGATAATATAGAGTATAGATATGCTCATAACTTAAAAGTTATGACACCACTTAGGTATTGGTTGCAAAACATAGGACCAAAAAGTATAATATTGGTATCATTTCATATATTCAAAAATCACTGTACTGAAAGGAGTTTTCAGCATGGTTTACGGATATGCACGGGTCTCAACGAAGGGTCAGGCCCGAGATGGCAACTCTCTTGATGACCAGAAAAAGAAATTGAAGGAAGCAGGAGCAGAAAAGATCTATGCCGATGTCTTCACCGGTATCAAGATGGATCGTCTGGAGTTTGATCAGCTTCGGAGTGAGCTGCAACCGGGAGATACTTTGACTGTTACCAAGCTGGACCGCCTTGGGCGGTCCGTCTCCCAAGCATCGCAGGTAATCACGGATCTCATGGATAATGGCGTAACAATCAATGTTCTGAACCTTGGCATCCTTTCCAACGACTCTGTCAATACGCTACTACGGAATGTCTTGTTGACTTTCGCGCAATTTGAGCGTGACATGATTGTCGAGAGAACGCAGGAAGGAAAGGCAATGGCAAAAGCAACTGATCCGAATTATAAAGAAGGGCGGCCCCACAAGTGGGACAAGGATCAGCTGGATAATGCCATGAACCTGCTTCAAGACCATTCCTACACACAAGTAACGAAGCTGACGGGGATCAGCAAGAGCACATTGATCAGAGAAAGAAAGAGAAGGGGGATTACATATGACGACGAGTGACGAGAAGATCGCAGAAGTGGGTAAAAACATCAGCGAGAAAGCGGCGCTGATTTGGAGCGTGGCTGATACTCTGGTAGGACCTTTCAAACCACACGAATACGGCCTTGTAATCCTTCCAATGACCGTCATCAAGCGTTTCCATGATTGTCTGCTTCCTACACATCAGAAGGTGCTTGATATTTACAAGAAAGTGGAGCATTTGGCAGTACAGGAAGGATTTCTGTGTGCTGCTTCCGGTTATCAGTTCTACAATATTTCACCTTTTACGTTTGAGACGCTGAAGGCCGATCCGGAGAACATTGCTGTCAATTTCCGGGCATACGTCAACGGTTTTTCTGATAATGTGCAAGATATCCTTATGAGAATGGATTTCAACGCTACTATCGACCGCATGATTGATGCCGGCGTGTTGTATCAGGTCATCACAGAATTCTGTACAGAGAAAGCTGATATGAGTCCTGACAGGATTTCCGCTGTAGATATGGGCTATGTCTTTGAAAATCTTGTGCAAAGGTTTTCTGAGTCCTATGACGAAGAAGCCGGAGCACATTTTACGTCCAGAGATATCATTTACACGATGTGCGACCTTCTCGTTTCTGCAGATCGGAATGCATTCGACGAGAATGGGCACATTTCCAAGACCGTTTATGACATGACGATGGGTACTTCGCAGATGCTCACCTGCATGGATGAGCGCTTGAAGCAGCTGGATTCCGATGCAACCGTCACAACATTCGGTCAGGAGTTCAATCCATTCACGTTCGGTATTGCAAAGTCTGATACGCTGATTCGTGGCGGAGATCCCAATAATATGCAATACGGGGATACGCTCTCTGATGACAAGTTTTCCGGCTATCATTTTGACTACATCATCAGTAATCCTCCATTCGGCATCCCGTGGAAGAGAGAGCAAAAAGAGGTCGAGGCTGAGTTCAAGAAGGGAGAGGCAGGCCGCTTTGCTCCCGGTCTTCCTTCCAAGTCTGACGGGCAGATGTTATTTCTCTTAAACGGTGTTGCAAAACTTAAAGATGACGGTGAAATGGCGATTATCCAGAACGGATCCTCCCTCTTTACCGGCGACGCGGGATCAGGACAGAGCGAGATCCGGCGATATCTCATTGAAAACGACTGGCTTGACGCTATCGTGAAGCTGCCGAATTCAGCTTTTTACAATACAGGCATTGCAACCTATGTCTGGTTGATTGTGAAGAAAAAACCGGAAGATCATATCGGAAAGGTCCAGCTCATCGACGCTTCCCAGTGCTTTGAGCCGAGACGCAAGAACATCGGTGATAAGAGAGTGGATATCACCGGAGAATGCCGTGACCTTATTGTAAAGGCGTACGGAGAACATATCAGTCAGGACTACACTGCCACTACGATGAATGGAACTGCTATTAAGGTTAAAAGTCGTGTACTGGATTCTGCCGAACTTGGATACAGCAAGATCACTGTAGAAACCCCGCTTAGAGACGAGAATGGAAACATCATCATGAAGAAGGATCACCCTGTTGCAGATACCTCGAAGCGTGATACGGAGAATGTTCCACTAACCGATGACATTGATGAATACTTCAAGAGAGAAGTACTTCCCTATAATCCAGACGCTTGGATTGACAAGAAAAAAACAATGATCGGGTATGAAATCCCATTCACAAAGACATTCTACGAGTACAAGCAGCTGGAACCATCCGAGAAGATTGCCGCTAGAATCGAAGAGCATGAAAAGAGTCTGATGGAACAGCTCCAAAACCTGTTCGGGGAGGAATGACATGAAAGAAACAGGAATTCCATGGCTTGGAAAAATTCCAGACGATTGGAAAGTTGCTGCGATTAAACGAGAATTTACCGTCTATGCTGGATCTACACCTGATAGTAAAACGCCAGAATATTGGAATGGCGATGTAATATGGGTTACTCCTGCAGATTTTAAGACTCAAGATCAATATGTTAGTTGCGGTAAAAGAAATTTATCTAAGGCAGGTTATGAATCTTGTGGTACTACCATCGTCCCGGCGGGCAGCATTATTTTTTCGAAGCGAGCACCTATTGGGACAGTATGTATTTCCACCCAGTCTATGTGTACAAATCAGGGCTGCCTGTCTTGTGTTCCCAAAACAGACCTTAATGTTAAATATTATTATTACTTGATAAGTATAGCAACAGAGGCATTCGAATTAGAAGGATCTGGGACAACATTCAAAGAAATATCATTGAATAAATATATGAATTTTAAAATTCCAGTTCCATCTATTGAATCACAAACAAACATTACAAAATATTTGGATGTCCATGTTTCAAGAATTGATTCCATCATTTCCGAAGCCCAAAAGAGCATCGAAGAGTACAAGACTCTGAAGCAGTCGGTCATCACGGAAGCTGTCACAAAGGGGCTTGATAAAAATGTGCCGATGCATAAATGTTCAGATTGGCTTGAACAATGCCCAGATAAATGGGATGTTAAGCAAATACGATACATATACGAATTACGTAACGAAAGAAACAATAAACCCCTAGACGAAGTAAATTTGCTTTCTTTATACACAGATCAAGGAGTTGTTCAGCATGGCGATTTGGAAAAAACCGTTGGCAATAAGGCCATGACAGCTGATGGCTATAAACGAGTATATCCGGAGGATATTGTAGTAAATATTATTCTTTGTTGGATGGGTGCAATGGGAATGTCTAAATATGAAGGTGTTACAAGTCCTGCATACGACATTTATAAACCAATCAATCGTAATGAAGTGAATTCGAGATATTATCATTATCTTTTTAGAACTGATAGGTTTTCAAAAAAATGCTACACAGTTGGAAGAGGGATAATGATGATGAGATGGAGAACGTATTCTTCCGAATTTCGATCAATAAAAGTTCCCGTCCCCAGCTATGAAGAACAAACGAAAATAGCAGATTATCTAGATATGCAAATAGAGAAGATAGATACCATCATTTCCGAAAAGCATTCTCTAATCGGTGATCTGCAGGCATACAAGCAGTCCCTTATCTATGAGGTCGTAACAGGCAAGAGAAAGGTCGTGTCTTAATGGCTGAGAACGAGAAACAATTTGAATCGAATATCGAAAAGTTCCTGATCTCGTCAGAGGGCGGCTATTCCAAAGCAACGGATGCCGGTTACTGCGCTCCGGAGTCATCCGGTATGGCGCTAGACATCAGTACGCTTGTACAGTTCGTTCAAAATACGCAGCCGATCTCCTGGCAGCGCTTTGAAAAGCAGTGTAGCAGTGATCCGAAAAGGAAGTTCTATCTGGCCTTTGAAAATGCAGTGCAGGCAAATGGTCTTGTATCCGTACTGCGCCACGGCTTCAAACACCGTGGAATTTCATTCCAGGTATGCTACTTTAAGCCGGAATCCACGCTGAATGATGTGGCGGTGAAGCATTATGGTCAGAATATTTGCCAGTGCATCAGACAGTGGCACTACAGTGAGGCGAACAACAACACTGTGGACATGATGCTAGCTGTCAACGGCATCCCTGTGATTGCCATCGAACTGAAGAACCAACTGACCGGACAGAGTATCGACAATGCCAAGGAACAGTGGATGTATGACCGTGATCCGAGAGAACCCGCCTTCCGGCTGAATCACCGTATCCTTGCCTTCTTTGCAGTCGATCTGTATCAGGCGGCCATGACTGCCAAACTCGACGGAGACAAGACGTTTTTCTTCCCTTTCAATCAGGGAAGCAACGGTGCCGGGAACGATGGCGGCGCCGGGAACCGCAGAACTACAGATGGGGACTATGTCACCTCGTATATCTGGAAGAATGTTTTACAGAAGGACAGTCTGCTGGATATACTTCAGAAGTTCATTTCGTATCAGGAGCGGCAGGAGACCGTTAAAAAAGAAGACGGATCCGAGCAGCACATTACCAAGAAGACGCTGATCTTCCCCAGGTTCCATCAGCTCGATGTGGTACGGAAACTTGTTGCGGATGTCCGGGAGAACTGTACGGGCAAGAATTATCTGATTCAGCATTCCGCAGGATCAGGAAAGTCAAACAGCATCGCATGGACCGCATACCGCATGGCATCTCTGTATAATGACAGGAATGAGCCAGTTTTTACATCGGTCATCATCGTCACAGATCGCAGAAACCTTGACAGACAGCTGCAGGATACGATCAGCGGGTTTGATCATACGGTGGGAAGCGTCTATACCATCGATGAGAAGAAGACGTCCCAGGATCTTAAAAACGCTATCAATGACGGCAGGCGGATCATCGTCACTACTCTGCAAAAGTTCCCGGTTATCTACGATGAAGTGGACGACACAACCGGAAAACGGTTTGCCATCATCGTTGATGAGGCTCACAGCTCACAGACAGGTGATTCTGCCATGAAAATGAAGGCCGCTCTTGCTGATACGACGGACGCTCTGAAGGAATACGCGGAGCTGGAAGAGCAGATGGAAAATAAGGTTCCGGATTCTGAAGACCGTCTGGTGAAGGAAATGATATCCCACGGCAGGCACAAGAATTTGTCCTTTTTTGCCTTTACCGCAACTCCGAAGAATCAAACCCTTGAATTGTTCGGGACGGAGTATCCGGATGGATCCTTCCATCCGTTCCATGTGTACAGCATGCGGCAGGCCATTGAAGAAGGCTTCATTCTTGATGTTCTTCAGAATTACACGACATACCGCACCTGCTATGAGATCGCAAAGAACGTGCCGGATAATCCCGAAGTACCGCAGTCCAAGGCACTGAAGATGATCCGGAAGTTTGCAGAGCTGCACCCGTACAACATTCAGCAGAAGTCCGCCATCATCGTTGAGACGTTCCGCAACGTCACCAGGTACAAGATCCACGGCAAGGGGAAGATGATGGTCGTGGCCTCTTCCCGGCTTGCTGCAGTCAGGTATAGTCATGAAATCCAGCGGTATCTGGATGAAAATCATTATGACGATATCGAGATATTGACAGCTTTCTCCGGAAGCATTAAAGACCCTCTTGATGGTCCTGATGGACCGGAGTATACGGAGCCGATGCTGAACGTGGACAGCAAGGGAAAGCACGTCGCAGAGGCTCAGACCCCGAACGTGTTCCATGATGAGGGCAGCATTCTGGTCGTTGCAGAAAAATACCAGACTGGATTTGACGAACCGCTCCTTCATACCATGATTGTTGATAAGAAGCTGCATGGTGTAAAGGCTGTGCAGACACTCAGTCGTCTTAACCGTATCTGTCCTGGGAAGGAAGATACCTTTGTACTGGACTTCGTGAATAGAGCAGAGGATATACAGAAGTCATTTCAACCGTTCTATCAGGAAACGTACCTGACGCAGGAAATCAACACGGATCTGATCTACACCACGCAGAAGATGCTTCGGAACTTCAAGATCTATGATGATATAGACATAGAAAAGGTCACTGACATCTACTTTGATGAGGACAAGCGCAAATCAGGTGATATACAGGCCTTCATCACAAACGCGCTGCTTCCGGTACAGCAGAAATATAATCTTTTGAATCAGGAACAGCGCTATCAGTTTCGTAAGACCTGTAATACCTTTGTAAAGTGGTACGGATACATTACACAGATCGCACGCATGTTTGACGAAGATTTGCATAAAGAGTATTTGTTCTGCTCCTACCTCATCAAGGTCATTCCGAAGGATCCAGCGATTCCCTTTGATCTTGGGAACCGCGTCAAGTTGGAATATTACCAGCTGAAGGAGACGTTCAATGGAACCATCACACTGGAAAAAGAAAAGGGTGCGATGGAGACGGCGAAGATTAAGAAGCCAGTCAAGATGGAGGAAACACTGAGCCCTCTGGAAGAAGTCATTCAGAAGGTAAATGAAGAATTTGCCGGAGACTTTACCGATGGAGATAAGGTTGTGATTGCGGCACTGCATGAAAAGTTGAAGAACGATGAAAAGCTGAAGGATGCAGCAAGGCACGATGACCAGACAATGTTCATCAAAAGCATTTTCCCAGCACTCTTTAATAAAGCTGCGCAGGAGGCTTATGTGGAAAGCACCGACACATATACCCAACTGTTTGAGAATAGAGAAAAGTACGATGCAATTATGAAAGCACTGGCGAAGGTGTTGTTTGATGAGATGCAAAAACCAGTTGCTAAGATTTAAGTATTGTAAGAGTCGGACGAAACGGTTCAGGATCTTTTCCATCCGACTCTAGCAGCACTAATGATATAATCATCATTTTGTCAGCTCTTTTGTTTTGAGGAAATTTCCATACTGATTAATGGTGTCTGTTGAATAATCGACATTGCTTTTTCCAAGGCCAATAATCAACTGGCGTGCATGCATGGTTACATGGCTTGCCATCATGATCAGATTGCTGATGACCGTTCGAAGCCTGCGGTGTTTGATTTCCCGCTTCTGCCGGGGAGCCCTTCCGCCGATTGTACCTTGGCCGCTCATACGAAGAATATTATACGCAATCATCCCTAATTCAAGGATGAGCGCGTTGGTTGCAAACTTTCCGGAAGGAAGCCGCTCAAGATCCATGTCGGTTTTTACCTCACTGTGGAACTGCTCGCATTCTCCGTGGGCATGGTACAGACGGATGATTTCTTCATCCGAATCACCGAGATTTGTCCACCAGGTTTCAACCTCCACATCAGGAACCAGATTGAACTGGCCGTACTTATCAATGGTCCGTTCAGTGATCTCGTATCCGGCGCGGAGGGTAAACTCTTTGTTGAACTGCTTGCTGATAACATTTTTCCAGTCGCTGCCGATATAAACGGTTTTCCCGTCCCTGGGACTTTTTACGTTTTGGCAGTACTGCTTGGCCATTTCCAGCCAGCCGTCTTTGCTTTCCCGGCGGAGATTCCGCTTGATGATGAAAAAACAGCCTCCATCCATCAGGACAGCAACATTATCGATGGAATCATTACCGGAATCGAGGCGGATCAGCAACGGCTTGTCTGTAAGTTTTCGGCATAGTTTTATTGTTTCCTGAAGAAATTCAACAGTACCGTTCTGGCAATGCTTTTTTCCTTCTCGGAGTTCAAAATTGATGGCATACCCTTCAGTGCCAATATATGCCATCATAGGCGCATATCCGTCCAAACCCTTGTAGGTTCGAGATACGCCTTCCTTGTTGGACTTGGAATTATCCATCGGGGTTACGTCGATATCCACTGGAACAAGACCATTCGGCAATGCCGTGGGCTGTATTTTATTGGCAAGAAGCATCTCAACATTCTGTTCGAGGATTGTCTGGCGAAGGGAATCACCGATATCATCCATACGCTGGCGGAGTGTTTCTTCTGAAGGAATGGCACGGGTGATGCCAAGAGCAGCTTTGTAAAAAGCCATATCATCGTCCATTTCATGGACTGCTTCAAAGTAAGGTTTGCCCATGCAAAGCATTCCCAGGTAAGTGAGTATGATATCGCCGTTCTTTATCTGATGCTGAGACCGATTAGCTGTCACATCCATGCGGTTGAGTTTTTTGATGAAATCGCTTTTTCCAAGGACAGCACCCACAACAGCCAGTCCGCTGGCAGGGATAATCCGTTCATTTGTAAATTCGATAACGATGTTCTTGTTTGTGTTCAGCGTGATCCGGCGATTATTATTCATGGCAAAAAAGAACTCCAATCCGAAGGTTTTGTTATGCCTATTTTACCATGAATTGCTCTTCACCTGGATGGTGCAGGGCAAGATTGAAGCAAAAGTGTTGAAATAGTTTGAAACTACAAGCTTTAAGGAATCTGTGAGGAAATCAACTTCACGGATTCAGGAATTTCTATTACCTGATTCATGATTCCCAACACGTCGGACTGACGATTTCATAACTCCGGGATACTCATTTGCTAGATCAACTTTTCTTTAACATCTCTTTATTGGTGTGTGTTTTTAAAAACATAGAATATCCGGTATCCTTCATCTTTCTAAGTTTTTCTACAGTGTTAATTTCCAGTTTGGTAAGTAGCAGATCCTCTCTTCTTGTTCCTGATTTTTCAATATCGATCGCTGGAAAAATTCTCTGTTCCTGCATAAACCGACTCAGCATCAACTCCATATTGCCAGTCCCTTTAAATTCTTCATAGACAATATCATCCATCTTACTTCCGGTATCCACGAGGGCTGTTGCGATAATTGTCAGACTGCCGCCCTCCCGGATATTCCGAGCAGCTCCGAAGAACTTCTTCGGAGCATAAAGCGCAGCGGGATCAAGTCCACCGGAAAGCGTTCTTCCACTAGGAGTGATGATCTGATTATAGGCTCTGGTCAGCCTTGTGATGGAGTCAACAAGGATGACCACAT
>JBJEMO010000101.1:0-14639 GCA_051879715.1 Bilifractor sp. | reverse complement strand
AACATAGACTGGTTTTCATCTCTAAACTAAATGACATTGCCTCTGAACAGTAACAGTTTTGGCACTACCCTTCATGGCAGGCTTCTGAACAATGACAGTCTTACAGTCAGAAATTGCCACAGACCACTTCCTTGACGATTCCCAGACATTCCCGCAGCATGTTGTTGGGCAGATAAAGCGGGTTGGATGGTGCAGCAATGCCACAGACATTCCTGTAACCGTCTTTCTTTGCCAGACGCATGCTGCGGAATACATGGAAATCATTCGTTACGATCCCGATGCTGTCTCTATCCCTGTCCAGAAGCTTACTGGAATATTCCAGATTCTCCAATGTGCTCTCCGATTTGTTCTCCTCCAGAATCCGCCCTTCCGGAATACCCTTCCCGACCAGATACTTCTTCATCGCCTCTGCCTCCGTACAGGGCTCATTCGGTCCCTGACCTCCGCTCACGATACAGATTGTCTCCGGATTTTCCTTCAGATAATCCGAAGCTGTGTCAAGTCTGCTTCGCAGCACCCTGCTCGGTCCCGATGTCCTCACCTGCGCTCCCAGCACAATGATGGTATCGAGTCTGCTTTTCCCTTTATCGTGAAACTCTGTCATAATGCAGATATTTCCGACCACCAGCACCAGAACCGCACAGGAAAGAACGACTGCCAGCACCACACGCAGAACTACAGGGACTCCTTTCCAGTGACTGCCCCAGGTCATGAAGGAAATCCAGAAAAAGAAAGCAGCGATCAGATACCAGATGGCAAAAAATTTTGTCCCGGAAACCACTGCATAAATCAGACAGCCATATATTACACAAATCACTCCGATCATCAGAAATAAAATACCCAGCTTCTTCACCTCCATCACTCCCTCTCATAGCATAAGTCTCATAGTAAAAGCACTTGAAAATCTGTTGAAAAAAGCGGACCTCCGAAGAGATCCGCCAAATAAGTCGGGGTAACAAGATTCGAACTTGCGACCTCACGGCCCCCAGCCGTGCGCTCTAGCCAAACTGAGCCATACCCCGGTTTTGTATACCCGTCGTAGGAAGCTGTCCTTCCCACGGCACTCGAACATTATAACGCAATTGATGGCTGTTGTAAATCTGTTTTTTTATCCGGCAGCGGCAAATTTCCCGAAATTACCCGAATGTTCCTGAAATACCCGATTGCAGAATCATCAGACTTTTTTCTCTGTCTTCTCCCTGATATCTGCAGCTTCCCGCTGTGCGTCTTTCAGGATTTTTCCGGCATCAGATTCAGCTTGTGCAATGATTTCCGCCGCCTGCTTTTCTGTTCTTTCCTGCATATTCAGGCGATACTGATCTATGGAGGCCTGCGCCTGTTCAAAAATCCCGTTCAGCTTCAGGGCTGCCTCCGCCAGGGAACCGGATTCCTGGATCCTGATTTCCTTATCTGCCAGCTTCTTTCTGGTTTCCGCCAGCTCCTTTTCCAGGTTTTCCTTTTCCTGCACAACCTCGTACAGCATTTCCAGAAGCTGTGCCCTGCTGAGGTGTCTGAGAGTGTTGTCCTTCTGCACTGCTGTGCTCCCTGCCGGCAGGGTTTTATTATTCTCTGTATCTTGTGTTTCTTTATGTTCTATATTCTGTATATCGTTATACTCTATATTCTGTGTTCCCTTATACTCTATATCTTGTGTTCCTGATTCCTCTGTATCCCTTGTTCCTCTATTCTTTGATACTGCCTTCTTTATTTTGATCTGCAACATTCTTCATCCCCTGATTATTCCAATTTGATAATCCCGGCATCTTTACCGGGATAACCGATCGCATCCTGAAAATATCGGAATATATATTTCCGATTGCATCCTGCAGCTTCACCGGCTTATTGCGCAGCAATTTCCCGACAGAGTTTCTTCAGGAATCTGTATCTGTCCGGACGCACCGGATGGTATACCGTGCCTGCCCGCTGATGGTACAGGTAAATAAAGTCAGGTCCCAGTCAGAACTGTCCTGCACCATATCCTGTATGTCAGTGGGCGAAATGGTTTCGATATCTGAAATCCTGTACGTGTACCGGATACCATCCACATCCGTGAAATCGATCTCGGTCCCGATCTCCTGCCAGCGAAGCGGACTGAAATGTCTCGCATAATTGTGTCCGGCAATGACAAGATCATTTCTATACACAGAGCCGGAATATCGACAGGGTGCAATCTTCAGTCTGGAATAATCCCAGTCTTCCATGACCGGAAGACGCAAACCTATAGACGGGCATTCCAGATACCCGATATATCTGTACCCATTGATTTCTATCGTCGGCATCTGACGGTCCTTCAGTATACTTTCTTCACTATCATTCCCATCCCCGATGCTCTTTTCACTGTCTTCGGAATCAGAAACGTCACAATCCGGGGTTTCCGGGATCTGCTGTTCCAAAAGGTCAAGAACCTCAGCGGACCTCTCACCTGCCAGCTGTGATTCACGGATATTATACAAAACGAGAGCAAGGGCTGCCGCAAGAAGCAGCAGCCCTGTCAGAAGCCAGATTCTCCAGCCTGTTTTTTTCTTTATTTTTTTCTTTGGTTTTTTATCTGTATTCACTGAATGTTTATTTTGCAACATCACCTTATGTCTCAATGCAGCTTTATGCTTCATATCAGCTTATATGGAAGCTTAATTTTCCGGTTTAGCAGTGTGCTGTTTTCCAGAATACTTTTGTGTTTTAGTGTTTCAGCATTGCTTTCCCGCAAAGCTTTCTGTTCTGGCTCTGCTCTATTTCTCCGCTCTGTTTTTCTTCCAGAGTGCTGCCAGCAGGCAGATCAGGCCACCCAGAATCAGCACCGGGACCGGCCACCATAGCTGTCCTGTCTGCGGCAGTTTTCCAGAGGTAGTCTGATTCGTATCAGTTCCCGTCTTCTTACTCTCATAAGGTCTGCTGTTGGTAATCGCAGCCCTTCCTGTACCATTTCTGCTGGTCTTCAAAAATACCTTCTGTGTGTACCCGGAAGGTACATCTGTTTCTACTGCCCGGTAGGCATATCCGTCAGGAAGATTCTTCCAGATATAGCGCCAACCGTTATCCTTGCTGAGTGTCTGCGTATCATATACACGGGAAACGCTGTCATCCTGCTGAATCAGACTCACCTGTACATGGTCCGGCCGTTTGGAATAATTTCCGTCCTGCCACACCTTGTCCACACGGAACTGAGTCGTCCATGGAACCTCTGCCGATTTCACCTCCACATGCAGATCTCTGACCTGATTCCCATCCTCTGTGTAAGGAAGGTACGAAACGACCGGTGAAAATTCAGTCAACTTCCCCTTCTGTCTGACCGGCGAGCCAACTGCCAGATATAACCCATCCTGCAGGCCTGTCCACTGACAGGTCCCGCTCTGTATCTTCTGTGTGGAAATCTCTGCTGGTTTTTTCTCTGCAATATAGGCAGAGAGCGTCGTACCAAGCGTCTGCAGACCATCTGTTGTCAGATCATTCACGTCCGTTCCGGAAGCGGAAAAATCCTTCGTCAGGACGAAGGTGCCATCGCTTTGCCTTTCTGCCACCTGATAGAGGGTAAAAGATGCACCTTCACAATCCGAGGTGAGCCGGATGCTGTCCGAGTCGGTATTCTCTGCAGCCACAGGCATACCGGAAAACACAAGGAGGATACAGCACAAAAATGCCAGAATTCCGGCATTAAAGCATTTTCCTATCCCGACATGGGGCTTATTCTCTCCAGGCGTTTCCATTTTCCGTCCACCCGTGCGATAGGTACGCCGTGTATTCCTGAATATGCTTTTTCCATTTTCATTGCAGAAAAGTTTTGAAATCATATACCGATTACCTGTCTTCCTCATTGTGATCATGATTACCGGAAATATGGGGACCGCTCCCCGGGCGTTTTCTCTTCGCTCTGCCTGCCAGGAATACCCAGAGCATCAGAATCAGCAGAATGACCGCTGAAATTACCGGTGCAGTCAGCAAAGGACTGATACGGACCGCATCCGCCACGATGTGTACATCATCTGCTGCATTCGGGATTCTGTGTCCACGCACCAGCAGCCGGTGCGTATTGACGCCATAGGGTGTGCAGGTAACAAGCGTACAATAATCCTCGTTTTCCTGTATGGCCAGATCCTGCAGCTCATCCGGGAGAACCGTACGGATCTGATCGACCTCATAGCTAAGCGTCTGATCCAGTACATTTAATGAGAAGGTGTCTCCCTCCTGCAGCTGATCAATATCCGTAAAGAGCCGGGCTGAAGGCAGTCCCCGGTGACCTGAAATAACTGTGTGCGTACTTAATCCACCAACCGGAAGCGAGGTCCCGGGAAGATGTCCGACTGCGATTTCCAGAACCGCGTCATCTGTTCCGTGATAGATGGGGACCTCCACCTGAATCTTCGGAATAGTCACATACCCCATCATTCCATCCCCAGTAACGTTCAGCAGACTGTCATATTCCTTCTGCTCCTCTTCTGTCAGATCATGTGGCAGTGAACCCTCCTGAAACAGCTTCTCATTATAGGCTTCAGCCGCTTCCCTGATCTGCTCATTCTGTTCCTCTGAAAAATCTGATGTTTTCTCTACATAGGACGCGACCGCATAAGTCTGATGCAGGCTGTTCCACCAGTCGCTGACGGCAGGATACAGCAGCAAGGACAGACCCGCAAGAAATGCAACTACAAGCAGAATCGTTATGTATTTTTTCTTCATGATTTTCTGCCCGCGATGGCGGATTCTGCGGGTTTCTCCTTAACACTGTAGCTTTATTGCAACACCCGGTCCTCCCACGATGGGCATATCCATCGTGGAAAGACCGGAGGTCCGGCGGCAGCTGCCGCCGGAAAAGCTCAATATCCGTTACTTTCTGTTCATTCTCTTTCTTGTAACCAGAAGTACACCTGCCCCGATCACCAGAATGGAACCAACCACATAGAAGATTGTTGTTCCGATTCCACCGGTGGACGGAAGCGGAGATCCCTTCTGATCAATAATGTCAGTGGATACAGCACCTGTAGTGGCATCACCACTGAACTGAACTTTGGCTCCGCCTGTTACATCTACATCCAGTTCTCTCACTTTGGGATTCTCACCGCCTTCATATGTCGGCTTGATCTCAAATTCAACGGCATTTTCATAAGCCTTACCAGCAAACTTAACTGCACCCTCCATCTTGTTGTATCCGGCCGGTGCTTTCGTCTCCTGCAGAATATACTTTCCATCATCCAGTCTGGATGCGGTATAAGTCAGATTCGTACCGGTTCCTGCCGTAATTGCAATCTCCTGAACAGTCTGATCAGACATCTCCTTGTACAGCTTAAAGGTTGCTTCGGTTGTCTGATTATTTTTATTGTCTTTATATTTGTTGACATTCAGTTTGTATGTGAAGACTACATTCTTGTCATCCGGCGTCTTTCCCTTTTCTCCCTCTCCTCCCTGGTTCGGGTTGTTGGAATACTGGAGATTCACCGTGTTCGGGTTTCCGGAGCCGCCAATCACTGAATTGTCATTTAACGTTGCATTGTAATATACAATAATCGAGTCTGTATTATCTTTTGTGACATTTTTTAAATCACCACCGGACTTCAATGCCACAGTAAGAACCTGTTTGCTTACAGAAACATCAAAGGAGCTTGTTACATCCGTTTCCTGTCCCTTATGTTCCAGGCATACCTTTACAGTACCTGCATCCGGCGGCGTCAGACCATCAGAAAGCGTATCAGTAATGGTATAGGTCTTATAGGTTGTATAATCTGCATAATTGGATGGAAGGGTTCCAATCAATCTGTAAGGAATAGAATCATTCACATCATGATCCGCTGTGTCATGCCAGTCTTCTTTTGCCACCTTCTTGGGATCCGTAACCGCTGCAGTTACCGTATCATTGTTATCATAAACCTTCTTATCAATAGTAGGTACGTCCAGCTTCGTATCCTGTGTCACAGAACCAGCAACCTGGAAAATATATGCAGTGTAAGCAGAATTCTCATTCTTGCTTTCATCCTTATATGCCTGAGATCCAGCCTGATCCACTACCAGATAATAACCTGCCTGCAGGTTTGCAAAGGTGTAATAGTTTCCGGAGGCAACTTCACCAGAAGCAACACCCCTGGTCAGATAGCTGTTCTTGATCAGATCATCGGCAAAGGCTTTAATTTCTGCCGCTGTTAAAGCAGCAGCCTTTATGGATGCCGTGCCGTATGCAGTCTGTCCGGCAGCTGTCACACCGCTGCCCCACTGAATATTCGTAAGTGTCTTGGAGCCTGTAGTGCTGTCCTCCGTAAGATCTCCGGTGAAGATCTGGTATAGCTCAAAGGTATGGGATGTAGCGCCTTTATTCGTAACAGTCAATGAATTTCCTGTATCATCTGCAGCCATTACTGCAGTGCCAGTGGGAAACAGAATAGCGAATGCCATTACCAGCGTTAGGAGGACACTGGCGACCTTTTTCATCAGCTTCATATTCTTCTCCTTTTACATTTTGTTATGCATTTATTATTCAAGTTCCATATGGAGACCTGATTTTTATATTTTTCTTTCCTTGTCCATTTACCATATGCAGCTATCACCTGAAAGAATGATCTGTTCGTGTGATCCGGAAGCAGACCCGATGGCATAGGGCATCTTTAATTATCCGCCACGCTTACGGCGCTTATTCCATATGGCCGCGACCGCTGATACGGCCATCAGAACAATACCTGAATAGATAAATGGGAAGGTGCCTCCACCTCCTGTCTTTGGAAGCTCATAGCCGCTGGAGGCATTTTTCTTATTGGTCACCGTGATCTTTCCGCTTTTAATTCCGGCGGATCCGTCCGAATAGGAAGCCGTATATCCGGACACCGGGTCCTCCGTGATGGAATATACATAGGTATTACCATTTCCATCTGTCTTTGGAAGAGATACCGTGTTGCCTGTAGCATCCCTGGTGGTGCCGTCCCAAGTGTATTTCCACTGATTCGAACTGCTGAGCACCTGCGTGTCGATGATTGTATCACCAGTAAAGTTCAGCTTCGTGGGCTTGGTATAGTCCAGGTTGACGCTTTTTACATTCGGGACGTAACCGACATTAACCTCAAAGTTTTCATCACTCGTTATGGTACCGAAATTAACCGTACATTTTGTAGCACCTTCAGATGCATCCCATGTGCCGGAATAGGTCTTCCCGTTGTACGTGACGCTGCTCATGGAGCCAAGGATTGTTATCGTCACCGGCGTCCCCGGCTCTACATCAGCCGCGTAGGTTTTCGAGTTTCCACTGTTATCCACCAGACTTACTGCTACGTGATTGTGTACATATCCGCCGATCTTCTGATGGAGATGTACGGTAACCGTCTTTCCCGGATTCGTTATCTCCTGGTTGTCTTGATCCAGCCAGACCTTTCTTACCTGGACATCCTGATAAGGATTCGTGATATAGATGGTACTTCCATCATAGAGCCAATGAACGGAATCCTGCGAAAGTTCCTTGTTGGTGATTCCTAACTTATTACTGAAATTATTCCAGATCGTTCCTTTATCACTGTTCTCTCCGGAACGGTTCATCCATGCAAAATAGTATGTAGTATAATTTGCCGATGATCCGTAACCGCTGTTTGGATTGTTTGTCTCCACCAGTCGGTACAGCTTGCCCTTTTCCGGATTTCCTTTATCACCCTCGACAAAGCGTATACTCCCATCGTTTCCTGTAGTCACCGCAGAAACATCGCTCCAGCCGTCGTCTGCCTGTGAATTCCACTGAACAGTGTCCGGATCATACACCTGCAGCTTGAACTCGACGCCCGGCAGACGGATACCATAGTCATCCTCATCCACCTTATAAAGATAAATTACGCTCTGTGTCGCGATGGAAGATGAAGCGCTTGCCGCCAGCTTTTGGGAGACCTTACTGCCTGACCCGCTGACTCCGTCAAGCAAAGCTTCATTGGTTATCGTCGGCAGGTTGACTCCCGGTGTCACATGATACGTATAACAGATCACCATGGCTGTCTCATCCGGGAGATCAAATTCCAGCTGATTGGAGTTCTCATCATAAGTGAAGCTGTAGCGGTCCGTGTTCATGACGCTTCCACGATTCTTCTCCGCCGTCTCGCTATATTGATAGATAACGGTTTTTTCCGGTACCAGACGAATGTAGGCATTATCCGTTATGCCTGACACCTTGTCGGTAAGATGAATCGTGTCGCTGCCTTCCAACAGGTCTTCCGCCCCCGGATTAACCACAATCTGGTACTCCAGGTTGTTGGTGAGCTTACCCTTGTCATCCTTCAGCTGGGTCACTGTCTTTTCAAGCGTCTTCACTTTCCGGTCTACTTCCGTGTCCTCGGTATCAGAAGCGTCCTTCTCCTCCCAGGTAGCCTTGTTGGAATAGACCTCCTTCTTTATTTTGCTGTCGTTCCAGACTGATTTCTCAGAAGTATCTATATTGGCAGAGTAATAGACAACCAAATAGTCATAAACCTTTGCGTATGTTTTTGCCGGAAGATTTAAAGTTAAAGTTTTCCCATCATCACTGACACTACTTCTAAAAACATTTTGATCTGTAAGATCCCCATATGGCGAGTCATTAGAAACATAGTAAATATTATGTTTATAATTGCGGTTGTCATCTTCGCTGTTATTGTTGTACAGATCCGAAGTGTAAACAGCACTGATGGAATTCGGATCCACCGTAAGCCCATCCGGTAAAGTATCTTTAATGGTAATTGCGGAGTCATTCTTGCTGTTGATGTGAGCAAGTAATCGGTAATAGATCTTCCCGCTGTCCAGATCTACCTTCACATCGCCGGAAGAATACGGTCCGTCCTTTGAGGCGCTGGACTGCTTGTCCAGATTTCCTGTCACCTTGTCCACGTACTCGCCATCGCTGGTCTTTCCTTGCACGGTGGCCGTGTTTGTAAACTTCCTGGAATTACCCACATGGAGTCCCTGGGTCACCGCCTTGGACTGGTAATTCAGGGAAATCGTTGTCTGTCCATTCAGACGATTTGCCACATAATCATCCGTGAAGACAATTTTGAAATTGGTAATCGCATCCTCGGAACTGCTTCCGGTAATATCCTTACTACCCGCATAGATGTGGTAGTCCTTCCCAAGTTCCAATTTATTGCCGTTTTCTGACCACAAATGTGTATAATTCGTGTCATTCAGAAGGGCCGCTGTCGTATAGTGGGAACTGGCATCTTCCTGTCCGTCTTCGTTCTTCAGTTCATCTTCAAAGGTCATGTCCGAGGAGGACGTTACCTGCGAGGGCAGATCGATTCGCGCCACCCAGGTCAGAAGATTGTACCCGTCTTTTTCCTCTACACTGCCTTCGCCAGTCTTGTTCCCACTGTCATCGGTGATGCTCCACTTCTGGACGCCGTACTCCTTCACCGGAATGGTATAGGAAGCATCTGACGTTACGGTATAGGTCTTCGAGTTATCCGTAAATTCAGCCTTGTTACTGGATGTATAGGTGCTTCCCTCCGTGCCGGTGGGGATATCCGTTTGATAAGTAATTGTGTACTTATCCGTGGCGGAAAATCCTGATATCGGGAATGTTATCTTTCCCTCGGTAAAACTGACCTCCTGTGACTTGCCATTCTGATTGGTAACCGTCACAGTAGATGGAAGGGAAATCGGGTCTCCGCCGGTCTGAGCTGTAAAGGTATCCTGCAGCGTACTGCCAGTGATATCCTGATGGTCCGGGTTGATGGTAATCGTCCATCTGTATTTTCCGGAGTCACCATACCCCCAGTACTTTTCCAGCATTTTGTGAGTAACATCGGTCCAAATCTCGCTGGAGCCATGATCAACCCCACTGCCTGCCTCAGACTTATTATAGATTTTAGACGACCCATCCGTACTATTCGCTGTGCCCGGTTTTACCGTATAGGTGATGACGTACTGGCTGTTTGCGGACATCTTCGGCAGCGTAAACGGGAACGTGCTGCCGCTTGTTGGCGTCACCGTGCTGCCATTCCCATCCTTGATAGAAATATTGCTGTAGGTCAGACTTCCGGACATATCGATGCCCTGCATCGTATCTTTCACAGTCACTGCGTCACTGGTTCCCTTTGTCGTACTCACCGTGACCGTGTAGTGAACCAGACCGTCACTCTGAAGTGCTCCTGATTTAGAGATGGAAAGATCTGTAGTCTTTGGCTTATCGGAAGGCTGTACCGTGATCGTAGTTCCATTACTAAAGGTATGAGTCTTAGGCTCACTGTCGTTGTTATTCTGCACAGTGCCTTCAAATGCCAGCTGTCCTGTAAAGGCAACCGTCGTGTCAAGTTTATCATTAAACTTAATCTTTATTGTTCCATCTGTAGAGATCGCATAATCTCCGACATCATTTCCGGAACCATCTGTGACATCCCCAGACAGCCCGCTGGACGGCACGATAACACCGTCGTCTCCCAGTGAATAGGAAAACGTAGCATTTGAATCACTGACCGAATGTGATGGGAGACTGTATTTGATAACAAACTGAGCAGTATCACCATTGGTGAAATTAGTGGTTGCCACCCAGCTTCCATTCTCATATTTATAAGACTCTACCGATGTAATAAACTTGGACAAATCATTGCCCTCATTCGTTCCTGCCGCCAGCATTCTTGGCCGGAAGGTCGCGCGGCGCTGCGCCCCAGAAGTCGAGATTGCAGCGCTGTCTGAATTCGCTGAACTGTCTGTCACTGTTGAACTGTCTGTGTCTGTCGTGTTTGCTGAGCTATCTGCGGAACTTGCTCCGGCATTATCCTTCTGCGTTGCGGAATCTGCCATCACTGTCGTTCCGTTATCTCCACTTTTGGATACAGCCGTCGAGTCTGACGAAGTATCGCTCTCCGTCTCTTCCGTCTTACTTCCCAGCGCCACCAGCACATAGGGGCTGAAAGCGGACGCCTGGAAGGTAATGCCTGTCACGGCACCGCCTGACTGCTGCATATGCAGGTCTGCCTTCTGACCTGCACTGCCAAGGTCCACCGCGGCCCCGCTGTCTTCGATATGGAACACCTTCCAGACCGTATCATCTCCCGGGGCAGATTTCGGCTGTGGGAAGGAGAGCGTTACATCCACATTTCCGTCCGGCTCCGTCTTATTTCCATCCTTATTGGTAAAACCGATATCATAGGCATAGATAGCGGTGATCTCTTTATCCGGATCACTCGTTGCCAGAGCGTTCTGCACCTGACTCTTTGCTGTATCTGCCTCAGCGCCGCCTAAAAGAGCGGTGTGCATAGTCGTCCCATTGTGGAGCACGCCGGCATCATAGGATACCTCAGTCCTCATGCCATCTGAAGCGGATGCGGACAGCTTCCCCGCCTGCTCATAGCAGGCAGCCGTATGCACATGCTCTTCCTTTCCACAAATCAGATTGCCCTCCGCATCATAGCATTCCGCTGTATGGGTATGCTCCTCCTTCCCGCAGATCAGGGCTGCGGTTGCGGTATTGGCAGGCAGAACCATGCTGACTGTGGTCAATGCAAGTACAACCACAGACAGAAGGCTGATTATGCGCCTTCTGATTGTTCTGCTGTGGCTGCGTTCTGCTTCTGTATGAAGTTTTTCTTCCATCGAAGCTTTCATTCCGACGGGTCCCCCTCCATCTTATTTCTGTATTTGAAGCTAATATCTCTTATCTGTATTTGAAACTTATTTCTCTGTATCTGAAGCCTGTATTTCTGATTGCTACTGTTTGCCTTTTTACTTGTTCTCTATTATCTCTCCGGTCATTTGACTGAGCCAAACCTGCTGATCGGCCAGATCCGGATCCACAGCTTACCGATCAGGTTATCCCTGGAGATGCAGCCCATTGCCTTGGTTCGGGAGTCAATCGAGACATCCCGATGGTCACCCATCACAAAAACCGTTCCCTCCGGCACCTGATAAGGGAAATCAATATCGCAGCTTCCCAGGCTTTTTTCCTTCAGATACGGTTCATCCAGCAGGTTGTCATTTACATAGACATTTCCCGCATCATCTATGCTCACCCAGTCTCCCGCTTTCGCAATGACGCGCTTGACCAGAATCTTATTGTTGTAGTAAAAGGCAACCAGATCACCCTGCTGTACCTTTTTGTCCCGCAATGCCAGAACAATATTTCCCTCATCCAGCGTCGGAGACATCGATGTACCTACGATCCGGAAGATTGGAAGAACAAGTGTTGCCAGCAGCACTGCCGACGCCGCTACGGTAATCAGGATGAAGATCGTGCTCCGCAGCGTATCGCGAAACCTGCGCTGATAGGCAACCCTTTCTATTTCAGCCTGTACTTCTTCCGTTGTTACTGTATTTGAAGGTCTGTCCTCTGCGGTTCCCTTTTCTGGATTTTTGTCTGGATTCTGTTCCTCTTCTGAAAACGTTTTTGCCATGCTGCAACTGATCCTGTTCCCGAAAGCTGTGACTACGGGGCTTGATAAAAATATGGCGCCCGCCAAGGCATTTCCTTTATAAACATGCCGATACACACATATTGTGTTTGTATATTGTAGATAATAGCACTTACTTTCAGTATTCTCAACGTACCCCCCCCGAAATATTCCGAAATTTTATCACGTATTTTGTGCATTTTTACGAAACATACTATGTTCGGCAATATTGTGTTATTTTATTAAAAATATGCGATTTTAAATAAAAAAGGCCGGCAATTCATTTTCCCACAAAAGAAAAGAATTTCCGGCTTTTATATACCCGTTGAGAGGCAAGCTGATGCAATTGTTAAGAAATCATATCCTACGGATTACGCATTTTCCTCATTAATATAGTTCACCAGACCGCCTGCGGTAATGATCTTCTGCATAAACGGCGGAAAGGGCTGTCCCTGATACTCCGTGCCCTTGGTAATGTCATAGATTTTTCCGGAATCGAAGTCGACTTTGACCTCGTCTCCGTTCTCGATGGCCTTTGCCGCCTCGGGGCATTCGACGATCGGAAGTCCGATGTTGATGGAATTCCGGTAGAAAATACGGGCGAAGGTCTCTGCAATAACGCAGCTGATGCCCGCTGCCTTGATGGCGATCGGTGCGTGCTCACGGGAGGAACCGCAGCCGAAGTTCTTATTTGCCACGATAATATCTCCCTTGTGGGCCTTATGCACAAATTCCTTATCGATATCCTCCATGCAGTGTGTTGCAAGCTCTGCCGGGTCGGAGGAATTCAGATATCTGGCCGGGATGATTACATCGGTATCAACATTATCTCCATATTTAAATACTGTTCCATGTGCCTGCATCTTCTGTCCCTCCTTATAATCCCAGCTCTGATGGAGCGCTGATTCTGCCTGTGACTGCACTTGCCGCTGCTACCGCCGGGCTTGCAAGATAGACCTCTGATTTTACATGGCCCATGCGTCCCACAAAGTTCCGGTTGGTGGTAGAGATACATCTCTCGCCCTCTGCAAGGATTCCCATGTAGCCGCCAAGGCACGGACCACAGGTCGGCGTACTCACAACTGCACCTGCTTCGATAAAGGTTTCAATAAGACCCTCTTTGAGTGCCTCCAGGTAAATGGCCTGAGTGGCCGGGATGATGATGCAGCGTACATTCTTCGCCACCTTGCGTCCCTTGAGGATTTCTGCAGCCTCCCGGAGATCCTGGATACGGCCGTTTGTACAGGAGCCGATGACACTCTGGTCAATCCGGATATCGCCGCAGTCGTCAATCGTGTGCGTGTTCTCCGGCAGATGCGGGAAGGAAACGGTGGGTCTCAATGTAGAGAGATCAATGGTGACCGTTCTCTCATACTCCGCGTCCGGGTCAGCCTCATATACGGTCCAGCTTCTCTTTGAATGGTTCTTCATATAGGCGATGGTCTTGTCGTCAACCGGGAAGATACCGTTCTTGCCACCGGCCTCGATAGCCATATTGGAAATGGTCAGGCGGTCATCCATAGACAGGTCTGCAATGCCGTCACCTGTAAACTCCAGGGATTTATAGAGCGCGCCATCCACACCGATTTCGCCGATCAGATGCAGGATAACGTCCTTGCCGCTGACCCACTTGTTCTTCTTACCGTTCAGGACAATCTTGATCGCTGAGGGTACCTTGAACCATGCTTTTCCGGTAGCCATTCCTGCAGCCATATCCGTGCTTCCTACACCTGTGGAGAAAGCGCCCAGCGCTCCATAGGTACAGGTGTGCGAATCGGCTCCGATCACCACATCACCTGCGACCACCAGTCCCTTTTCCGGAAGCAGTGCATGCTCGATGCCCATCTGTCCCACATCAAAATAGTTGGTGATATCGTACTTCTGTGAAAATTCACGCACCTGCTTGCAGTGTTCTGCAGATTTAATATCCTTGTTTGGAATAAAATGATCCATGACCAGAGCAATCTTGTCCTTGTCAAAGACCTCCTGCTTCCGGAAGCCCTTCATCACATCAATTGCCACCGGTGTGGTAATATCATTTCCGAGTACAAGATCCAGCTTTGCCTCGATCAGCTGGCCCGCTGACACCTGGTCAAGGCCTGCTGCGTGCGCAAGGATCTTCTGCGTCATCGTCATTCCCATCTGCTTTTCCTCCACTGTTTTCTGAAAAAATTCTTTCTCGTCGGTTTCACTATTCTACATCAATTTTCCGCCTTCCACAAGATGCGTTAAAAGCAACAAAGCCAGGGGCTTTCGCCCCCGGCTTATATGGATACTTTGTATATGTGGAAATGGGGATTAGTTGTTGATCAGCTTGTCCTCATCGTTCCA
>JBJEMO010000100.1:0-2130 GCA_051879715.1 Bilifractor sp. | reverse complement strand
GTACTCTAATCAAGACATAATAACAGTTATATCTTGAACATTGTACAAACAAATTTCAGTTCAATGTGTTTTGCAATGTTGCTGATATAATTGAAGGTAATGGAGCAACATCATATTTTCGATCAATTCCCGAACAGCATGTCCCCGCTTTGAGCAATTCCCAGACAGCAAGAACCTACGTGATTATGTTCCTCACTGTCTCGGGGCACGTGGAGACAGTGGCTCTGCTAACAAGAACAAATTGAAAGAGGGCTGGAGAAGCCCGTGTTTAAGCCATTTCTGCGGCATCTGTCTTTCTGAGAAGAGAGGCGGGTGCCGCGTTTTCTTTTAGAAAAAATGTGAAAGTTGGTCTGGTGTGACTGTGGGAGGGATTTTCTGTTTTTCACGAATTCCAAACATGATATACTAAGTAACGAAATGGTGTTGATGAGAAATGGATATCATTGCTACTGATTTCAAAGCCACTTGGAAGAAGACAAGATACGTATACCAAGATATAAATCAGAATTTGGGGAGCCAATTTGAAAAAATGTGTATGAATGATTTAACAGATACCCAACTGTTATCTAAAAAAAACGATAAACAGCATTTATTCACCTCTGAGAGCACCGTTACCTGGGATGCTGTAAAAACCATGAACCGCGAAGTGAACGGCAAAGCCGTCGCAAGGAGCTGCTTTGTGATCATGGCAGTTCTTCTGCTGATCTCGGAAGCTGTCCTTGTTACTGCAAATAGTATTGTCGGATATTTGCTGATAGCACTGGCGGTGCTTATCCCGCTTCTGCTATGGCTCAGAGTCAGGTATGGAGGCAGAAGCGCGTATGAAAAAAGTATCTCCAGAGGACTGACCCGGCATTTTATATTTTATCAATATTACTTCGAAGAACACAGCGCAAAATCCGATCACCGGATCCGGTATGACGAGCTGTATCGTGTGATTGAGGGAGAGAACTCTTTCTATCTTTTCATTTCCAATACACAGGCATTTATTATCAATAAGGACAATACAGAGCTGAATGCGTTTCTGAGGCAGTATGTGACGAAGCAGGGAAGTGCTGCGACAACCGGTCTCTTCGTGTTGTTGATGATCGCAACAGCGCTGACGACGGCATTCGTGTTCGTCGACTATCATAAACCTGACGGCGGTGCTCTGTTTGGCGATGTTATGGACGGCGCTTATGTTTTAAGAACATGGGTTAATGATCTGTATTTTATCACCGCCATTCTGTGGCTTGTGATTCTGATCTACGCCGGAATTTTAAGAATTTACCGAACGAACGAAGGCGGCAGAAAGCGGGCCGTGAAGGTCATCCTGAATATTGTGACGGTAACAGCTGCGCTGCTGGGGACGCTAGCGATCGGATATGTAACATTGGCTTATCTTTTTACTGTTCCGAACCTTGTCAGAAATGATAATGGTACGTATACGGTTTCGGTGACTTCGTATGCGGGAACTGAGACTTTTCTTTATGAAGGCGCAGGTCCCTTTTATCTTCATTACCTGCGGCCGATGACAGACGGGGAGGATACGAATCCCGATATCAGCGAAGAAGATTGGAAAGCAGCGCGGGAAGCTGAGAATCAGGCATTATCTGACAATTCCGGATCGGACGTTTCTTCGGAGGCTTCTTCCGGGGAAACCTCAGAGGGCAGCACATCGAGCCAAGAGGATCTTGCCGCACAGCAGATTGAGACAGGGTACCGCATGATTTACAATGCCTACTTTGCAGCGCAGGGTGACAGCTTTGAGAAGGAATATGATGCAAAAGCCAATTCCTATGTCGTTTTAGGCGAGGACTCTTCATCAATCCGCTATCTCATGTATGACAGGGATTCGAAAAACGGAAATTGCGGCCTGTATGTCAGTTATGAGACGCAGAAAAATTCCGATGGAAGCTGGTCTCCTTCGGATGCTGCGATTCTGGATATGTATGCCTATGAGTATTCTACCGGAATCATTGCCGACAGCGGCAAAACCGCATGGGCTGATGCGGGAAGCAAGGAGTACCAGGCGCTGACGGGAGAGTAATGTTCATCTAACGGGAGATTCCCGTAATACAGCCAGATCTGCGCCCGACAAATTCCAGTTGTGCGCCCAGCCAAGGGTGTGTAGCCTAACCGGTGGGAGTC
>JBJEMO010000099.1:0-14843 GCA_051879715.1 Bilifractor sp. | reverse complement strand
CAAGATCAATCATCTCTTCAGTGCTGAACCCTGCCTGTCTGCCCAGCTTTTCACTGAACCAGGCCACACGCTTGCCATGTCCATCCAGAACACCATTATATTCACGCTCCACAGCATCCAATGCATAAGACAATGCATAAAGCAGATCTGTAAAATTTATTCGCATGATACTCTCCATTCCGTGAATGATGATTTATTACAAGCATTCCTGTCATTCTGTTGTTAGGATTCCCTTACAAGCATTCCTGTCATCCTGTTGTTTATGATTCCTTTACCAGTTTTCCCGTCATCCTGTCAATTGTCATGACAAGCACATTGACACGGCTGCCGGAACGTTCGATTTCACGGTCAATGGACTCCTGTGTCGGATAGAACTTCGCTGCCAGGGCGCGGCACTGCTCCAGAACCTTCTCGTGATCCGTGAGAATCTCCATCCGGCCCAGGCAGACAACGCTGCGGATATTTTTCGCCCATTCTCCCTTCTTCACGAAGCCCTCGTCCATGATCGTAAAACAGGCCTTATTGTCCTTTGCAAGCAGGTCAAGCTTCAGCCCCTGCTTTGCCCCATGAAAATAAAGCTTTCCATCCCTTTCATCATAATATTGATTAACAGGGATTGCGTAGGGATAGCCGTTCTCACCGTGCAGAGAAAGTACACCGCGCGGCATGTTTTTCAGTACGCTGATGCATTCCTCCTCTGAAATCTGCTGTTTCCATCTTCTCATTTTACGGAATTCTTCCATAGAGTGTCGCCTCCTATTTAAATCGGCTTAAATCCACATGAACATGCCAGGTATATTACTGATCACTTCCGCTTCCGGATGTATACCGACAGCATAACACAACTTTAATTGAAAAAGAATAATTCAGGGAAAATAGGATAATACGAAACAGAATGCAACAAGAACAAAATAAGATATAGGCAGATATTTTGCTGCGATAAAACAGCAAGGCGACACAGGGTCAGGCTCTGTGTCACCATGCATACGATTCAGTCATGACTGACCTTGTTCTTCTTAATAAAGTGGATATAGTAGACGAGATTAATCATGATTCCAAACACCGTTGCTGTCGGGGCCGCGATCCCGATATACTGCAGACTGACGCCCGGCTGGATACTCATGTACCAGGCAAGAGGCAGACGGACGATAAAGGTCTGTGCCAGACTCTGCACCATGACAAACATGGATTTCTCATGTCCGTTGAAGTAGCCCATGAAGCTGAACAGAAACGCTGTCACAACAGCCTCAGGCGCAAAGCCTCTCAGATACTGCCATGCCCGCTCAATAACAGCGCCATCTGAGGTAAAGGCGCGGGCAAGAATGTCTCCTCTGAAGTACACGAAGAGAAAAACGACCAGACCGATCGCCGCACCGATCAGCATTCCGGTGTACATTGCCTTTCGGCTTCTCTCCTCCTTTCCTGCGCCTACATTCTGCGCGACAAAGGCGGACATGGACTGGGAAAGGGCGGAGGGGATCAGCATGACAAAGGCGACGATCTTATTCGCTACACCGTAGCCTGACGATGCATCCAGTCCCAGCCGGTTGATAAAGGCAACCAGGCACATAAAGGAAATCTGTGTCATCAGCTCCTGCAGTGCGATCGGAAAGCCGATCCGGGAAAAATGCGGAATCTCTGAATTAAAACCAACGTCCTTGCGTGTCATTTTGAAGGGAAGTTTCTTATGAATCAAAAGCACAATTGCGAGGATGACACTGACTACCTGAGCAAGAACGGTGGCAATCGCTGCTCCTGCCGCATTCATATGAAAACCTGCCACCAGTGTCAGGTCACCAATGACATTTACAATACATGCAACGAGGACAAAAATCAGTGGTGACCTGCTGTCTCCCAGCCCTCGGAAAATAGCACTCAGAACATTGTAGGCAACAATGAACAGGATCCCGCATCCGCAGATCCGGATGTATTGAACCGTGTAGGTATAAGCCTCTTCAGGCGCCTGCATCAAAGTGGAAATCTGTCCTGCAAGACCCACCAGAATGAACATCAGGCCAATACCAATCAGAGCAAAGACTGTAATCGTCGCACCCAGAAGCTTTCCGATTTTCTCCGGCTTCCCTTCACCGAGGTACTTTCCGATCAGAACCGTCACACCCATGGCATAAGCCGTGATGACAAAGGTCACCAGATTCATGATGTTGCTCCCGGTAGAGACACCGGAAAGACCTTCCGTAGAACCAAAGTGTCCGACAACCAGAAGATCAACTGCGCCATACATTGCCTGCAGAATCAGGGAGCCTAAAATAGGAAGCATGAATCTGAATAGCTTTTTGGGAATGCTCCCGGTTGTAAAATCATTCACAGACGCTGTCTGTTCCATCGCTTAACTCCTCCTTATTCCTGTCCGGATGTATTGCCCTGGTATTCTTCGCAGCCGCATTGTTTTCAATTTTGTGCGCAGACTGCAAGAAATCGGATTCCCTTTCCAGTGCATCACCAAATTTTATCAGAAGACTGGCGAAACCGGCCCGTTCCTCCTGACTGAAGCACGAAAGAGCGCGAAGCTCCATCTCAAAGCCGGGCCTTACATACTTCTCTGTGATATTCCTTCCCTTCTGCGTGAGCAGAATGCGCTTTTTCCTGCCATTATCAGGAACCAGCTTCAAAAGACCCTGCTGCTGCATTTTCTGAAGCGAAGAATTGATGGTCTGCCGTGACCTGAACAGAAATCTGGCAATCTCCGATTGTGTAAGAGGTCTGTCCTCCGTCAAAAGTGCATACAGGATAATAAGATCTCCCGCAGCAAGTCCCGAACTGCCAATAATCGTTCTTGGCAGCCCGATCTTCCGGTTAATCGTCTCATTCAGGATCCTGAGCGTTTCTAATTCGTCCATCGCGCACCTCTTCCTCTTCCGTACCTTATAATGTCCGATATCGGACATTATGATAAGGCCAAATTTCTCTTACGTCAAGAGACAAAAATTATAAGGGGGAATATGATGAGGGGCCATATGCGACCAAGGGTCAGGCAAAGGACGTGACAAGGGGTCAGGCACTGTGTCACGCTGACGCGACGCAGTGCCTGACCCCTTGTCATATAACCTGTTGTCATGCTCTGACAATGCCTGATTTCCTGATTAATTCGTTACAGACGCACTACCCTGGTGGCTATTTTCTTTTCAAATACCTGATCATGCTCTACAAAGAGAAGCGTTGGCTGATATTTCAGGATGACATCCTCGATCTGCATCCTTGTCAGCACATCTATATAGTTTAGCGGTTCGTCCCAGATATACAGATCTGCCTGCTGACAGAGACTTCGGGCGAGGAGTACCTTCTTTTTCTGGCCTTCACTCAGATTCTGGATTTCCTGGTCGAGCTCATAGCGTTCAAACCCCATTTTCCGGAGAAGGGTTTTCAGCAGGCTTTCTTCAACACCGCATTGTCTCGCATAATCCTTCAAGCTGCCCTTTACAGTGGATGCGTCCTGCTGTACATAAGAAATCACGATCCCGCTGCCGGTCTCGAATGTTCCGGTATATCGGATACTCTCCCCGATGTTGTTTTCCCCGGCAATCAGCTTCAGAAGCGTGGATTTTCCGCAGCCGTTTTTCCCAGCGATTGCTACGCGTTCACCAGAACGGATCTGAAAAGTAATGTCAGAGCACACCGCCTTTTCCCCATAATACAGGGTCAGCCCATCAGACAGAACGATCGGTCCCCGGGTATAGGAAAGCGGCATCATTTTCAGATCCTCCGCCTGATCCACATTTTTCAGCAGTCCCGCTTTCTCTTCTGCCGCGGCCTGCATCCGGACCTCCTGGCTCTTTGCCCTTTTCATCATCTTGGCCGACTTATGGCCCACATATCCCTTATCAATCTTGGACCCGGAATTACGCACGCCATTCTTGGTATCCTCCACCTTGTCGGCCCAATCCGCGGAACGTTTTGCCGCGTCCGAAAGACGGCTGATCTCCTTTTTCAGCTTTCTGTTCTCTGCAAGTTCAGAGGCATCCTGTCTCTGCTTATTTTCCCACCAGGTGCTGAAATTACACTGCTGCACCTCTATATTGTTCCGATTGATGGAAAGTACATGATCAATGCAGGCATCGAGAAGCTCCCGGTCATGCGAGACCAGAATAAACCCCTTTTTCTGCTGCAGATATGCACGGACCTTCTTTCGCGCTTCCTGATCCAGATGGTTTGTGGGTTCATCGATCAGCAGGAACCTTCCCTGACCGGCAAATAAAGCTGCCAGCAGAGACTTCGTCCGCTCCCCATTGGACAGTGTAGAAAATGGACGATAAAGTGCCTCAGCCTCTACATCAAGCAGCGACGCCTCCCTTATCAGTTCCCAATCCTCAGCTGCGGGGCAGACCTTCTGCATGATATCCAACGTATTCCGGGACGTATCCTCTACCTGACAGGGAAAATATTCAAACGCGACACTGGATGAAATCGTTCCGGAATAAGGATATTTCCCCATCAGAAGGTTTAAGAAGGTGGTCTTTCCTCTTCCGTTTCTGCCAATCAGTCCCAGCTTCCATTCTGTGTCAATCTGCAGGGAGACATTTTCAAAAACATCCTCTGCCTGGTTCTCATATCCGAAGCTCAAATTTGAAATACTTATTGCAGACAAAATTCCGCCTTTCCTATCAGTATGCTAACCTGTCAGCATACAATCCTGATCATTTCAATGTGTAGTCTCTACAGTCCCCTGATAATACTAAGATAATCCTGGCGCTGATCTACAACCGCGTAAATGATAACCTGCTTTTTTTCATCATTTACTTTGTAAAACACAAGATTCTTTTCCAGAATCAATACCAGGTAGCCTTGCCGTTTCAATACTGTATATTTTGGTGCTATGCCAATATAAGGATGATCAGCCAGGTTCATAATAGCTTCTTCAAGCTCATCCAATTTTTTTATGGCAACATCATTTCCAAAATTTTCCGCGACATATAAAATTATCTTTCTGATCAGGGCATCGGCTGTATCAGTCCTTATCACTTCGTATTTCAAGCTTTATCCCCCTGCAGAAGACTACGCATATCATCAAAGGTCTCCTTCACAGATGCAACCCTGCCATATTTCACATCCTCATCTGCTTCCGCAAGTAATTCCAGGAGCTCAATCCTGGCCTTCATTCTTTTGTATTCTTCATATCCCAGAGATACCGTATCGCCTCTTCCATTAACCGTAATAATTACCGCTTCATTCTCTTCCCGGCATTGTCTGGAAATCTCATTATAATGATTTCTTAAATCTGCAGATGGTCTGATAACTTCATCAATTGTTAGCATTATGATCACCTCCCGTATATATAGACATATTATATCATTATTTGACTATATTACAACTGCTGAGGATCTCTATGGTTTTTCCACTGGTCTTCCATATCCGGTCTGAAATATCCGGCGAGGCAATTATTCATCAATGACAATATCGCCCATACTGGTAACTGCCTTCAGGGTTTTCTTTCCTGAACCGATGGAGAGTTTCTTGCCGCTGCTATATGTATCTTCCCCGACTGAAATATCTCCGGCCGTAGTAGAAGGCATAATTGTATAGCTGTCCAGAGAATCCGCCAGGCTGACTGCAATGTCTCCATTTCCGCTCTGCAGATCGAATGCATCGAAGCTGGTACGATCCAGTGCAATATCCCCATTACTGGTGGAAATATCTATCGCTTTTCCACTGCAGTCAGAAAGAGAAATATCGCCATTCGCAGAGGAAAGGTCCATAGACTGCACCTCCGCTTTCTGATCCGGATCAAAGGAAATATCGCCATTTTTTGTGGATAAGGATACTTTTTCCAGCTGCCAGCTGCCGGAAGGAATAGTAACAGTAAGTCTTCCTCCGGACAGTGAAGCTTTATTTCTGCTTTCTCCTGAGGATGCAACAGTAAGGGTACCGTTACCCACTTTAACCGAAGGAACCATGTCTTTCGGCCCTACATAGGTCCACCCAAAGGCCTTCCCCTCTTCGATCTGTATATCATCCTGCGCCAATTGTACATCCATACCTGTGAACGGATCCGTACCGTCTGAGACCTGCGTGTCTCCCCTCCTGACAAAGCCGAACGAAAGTCCTCCGTCAGTGGATACAGTCAGATGTCCTTGCCTGATAACCCCATATACAATGGCAGCGATAGTAAGGGCACCGAGAATCATAAAATAAATCAGCCTTTTTTTCATTCTCATCACCCTTCCCTTTCACCATACAGAGCCTTGATCAGATGGTCTATCACCGCAGCAATCGGAAAAATAATCCAGGAAATGCTCCATGAAAAAGTCAGAAAGCTAAGGATCAGATAAACGCAGACTACCGTTGGCCAAAATACGGACATGATGACGGCTGCTGTTTTATTTGTATATTTCATTTCCTTTGCATGATCTGCGGTATTTTTTTGCCTGTAATCATATCGGCCTTCCGCCCTCTGCTGATGATTCAAGGTGAGCAGGCAATGATATCCATCCTCCCTGGAGCCGCTGACGATGATAAAAAAAGTCCCCAGTCCCACCATAAGCAGCAAAACTGCAATGCCGATCGACAAAAGGTCTCCCCTGCCTGAAGCCACTGCCAGTACTGACAGAGGAATGTAGCAGGTGCAGTACAGCAGAACTGCCACGGTCCGCTGCAGCATTGTCTTATTATGGGTAGTTCCCTGCAGATCATTGACCATGCTGACCGTTCCATAGTCAATACTGCAGGACTCCTTTTCCAGAAAATTCCATTTACTCATCTGCAGGCTCGCATACACATGAAGGCCAACACAGGCTGCGATCATGGCAAACAGCCAGAGAAGGCCCACGGCTATGCCAGTACCGGATGTCCACCCAAAGCCCTCTGTCAGGATCATGCCGCATGGGGAGATGATACCACACAATGTTCCCAATCCATGGAGAACCGCATCATGTGCACGGTCATCCAGATAAGAGTGTACTTCCTCCAGAGATACCTCGCGGTCCTGGCCGGCATCCATCCCGTCATTATGAAGCAGATAGCCGATTCCCAGCGTATCTGCCAGTTCATCCAGGTTTCCGAATTCTGCAATAACCTGGGCAACAGCTTCATTCTCTGTCTTTCCTTCCTGTATCAGTTCCGAATATTTATCCTCCATCATCTGCCCCAGTTCACATTTGGCTTTGATGATTTCCGGTGTATCCGGGAGCTTTTCAAACATAGACTCCAGATAATTCCGTATCGTATTCATCCTCTCATATCCTCCGTAATAAACTGTTCAACTACATTTCTGGTCAGCTTCCATTCCTTACATTTCTCAGCATAATAGCGTCGCCCTGAATCGGTGATTCTGTAGTAGGTACGTCGTTTTCCATTTTCTGCGACAGCCGGATAGGACTCAAGATATCCATCCCGCTCCAGGCGTGTCACAGCAGAATACAGCGTTGTTTCCTTGATAATGTATGCATCGTTTGTTTTTCTGCGGATCTTTTGTGAGATTTCATAGCCATAGGATGGTGCATCCAGCAATAAATACAGGATGATCGTGTCATTGCAGCCACGGATTACATCGCTGCTGATTCCCATGATTCCTCCTTTCTCCATAGTATCTTTCTTCATGAAAAATTTCAGTTGATTTCATAAGGCTTAACCTGATGTAAAGATACTGGTAGCATAGACGATCTGTAACTCCAGGACGTACTGCGGGAAATGTCTGCGTGCACAGAAACAAACTATAGAAAATATCTGTTGTACAAGAACAAACTATAGAGAATGTCTGATGCACAGAGACAAACCACAGGAAATATCCGGCATACCGGAAAATCTTGAGACGTCTGTCGTACTATGTTTACCGTACTATGTCTGACGTAGTATATCTACTGTCAAATATACTACGTTGGTCGTAGTATGGCAATATGTTTTTTAAAATATTGAGAAAATAGAAGATCAGTATTACGATTATTGCGATTTGCTTACGCCATATGGTATAGCAGCAAGGTATCCAAATGAGTTGTACCTGGAGGATCGGCATGCGCAGGTAGCGATCAAAACTGCGGAAGAGATTTTGCAGTGGGTGACAATAAAGCTCGAAAGTTACATCCCGTAAAATGAAACGTATCTTTCAAGCCTGGATCAATAATGCAAAGATTTTTTTAAGTATGACAGCAGACTCTGGCAGCCATCTTCAAGCTGCCGTGTACAATCATCGAATTTCCTGGTATACCATGGATCCTCGATGACCTCATCCGGTCTGTCCGTGTATTCCATCAGATAATGGATTTTACCATCCGGATCATTTCTGAGAATCTGTCGCATATAGTATATATTCTCCTCATCCATACCAATGAGGAAATCATAATGTCCGTAATCTTCTCTGCGCAGCCGCCTCGCTCTATGCGTACCGATCGGGATATGCGCTCTCTCCAGTGCCGCCTTCATCGGCGGATAGACCGGATTCCCGATCTCCTCGGTCGAAGTTGCCGCCGAATCGATCACGAAACCATCTGACAGACCGTTCTTATTCACCAGGTTCTGCAGAATATATTGGGCGCCGACAGAGCGGCAGATATTGCCGTGGCAGATAAAACAGATTTTAATCATCCTTTTTTATAACTCTCCATAAGTCTCCAAAGCCTTGATTTTACAGGCTTTTTCGGCATTTTCATGCCTCTGAGGCAGGGCCTCGGTTTCTCCATAACTGTCCATAACTTACCATAAATTGCGGGGCAAAATGTGTAGTAAAGTGTGTAGTAAATGGTGTAGTAGATGTATGCCGAGGCCAGCCTCCAGAGGCTCAAATCAATAGTTCCAAATCACATCGCCGAGGACTTCTTGTCATCCATCGCGGTCTTCATGTCGATGAGCTCTGCCATCTGCGATGCGGCTCTCTCATATCCTACATGAGTGTAGATATTCAGAGTGACATCCACATCGGCATGGCCCATGATGTACTGCAGGACCTTTACATCCATTCCGGCATTCACCATGTTGGTGCAGAACGTGTGCCTGAGGACATGCGGTGTAACGTGAGGCATCTCCACATCAGGATGCAGCTTCCGGAACTTCTTCTCTCCCCAGCGCATCTCATTTTCAATATGAAGTGCGACCTTCGGATTTCCTCTCTGGTCGATCAGAATGAATCCGGAATACCCATCAATCAGATGCTCGGATGTGAACTTCTGCCTTTTTTTTACGATATTGTGAAGACTCTCATAGACTTCGTTACTCATCGGGATGAATCTGTCTCCGTGAGCCGTCTTGGTCTTCTCAATATAGTAATTGTCGTGCCGATCTCTGACGAGCTGATGATCAACGTGGATCCTGCGATTCTTGAAGTCAATGTCCTTTTTCGTCAGGCCACAGAACTCGCTGACTCGCATCCCGGTTCCCAGCAGAACGATAAATTCATCATAGTACTTACAGTAGGTCTTATCGTTCTTCATGAAATCCAGCCAGATCTCCTGCTGCTTCGGAGTCATTGCCGGACGGCTCTTTGAATCATTCGGCACAACATCCACCAGCGCGAAGTCGAAGGGGTTTCTGCGGATCACGTCCTCGTTATAAGCCATCTGAAATGCCGGCTTCAGGACGCCTCTGACGCTTGTTAAGGTACTATAGCCCTTTCCTTCCTTGTGGAGCTTAATGCACCAGGCCTGAGCATCTGAAATCTTGATATCCCGGATACGCTTGTATCCGAAATCCTCCTTCTTCAGAATGTTAAGGACGAAATTGTACCCAACCCTCGTGTTGTATCTGACTCCCTGCTTCAGGCCAATGTACTTCTCAACGAGCTGGATGACGTTAATATCACCTCCGGCATAGTCGATACCATCATCGACATTCTTCATGATTTCTTTTTCTCTCTTGCGGAGATTATTCAGATCAGAATCATAAATGGCCTTGATCTTGTCTCTTACGTCCTTGTAACGGTACTGATATAAGCCATCCTTTCTCTGACTTTCTCCGGTTCTGAGTATCCTTCCTTTACGGTCCTTTCTTTTCTCGGACATACCATTCTCTCCTTTCAAATACGGAAAGAACTCAGATATGACACCTATGTTGTATCATGTCTGAGTTCCTCATTTCTACGGGCAAAACCAACGAACTTTTAATATGTGTGGATGTGTGGACTGCTTAGATCGAAAACGACTCTTCCAGGTACTTATCCAGCTGCCGCCGCTTGATCAGCCGCTTTGTTCCATTCCACAGCACGAACCTGCAATCCCGGTCATCCGTCAGCTCTCTCAGCTTCGTCTTGCCGATCCCGGAGTACGCGGCTGCCTCTTCGAGGGTGAGATTGCTCTTCTCCCAGATAGGAACTTCCTTCATGACTCTGTCCTCCTGTTCTTGCAATATTTCTTCAGTTACCGAAGGATCCGGGCCACATGAGCCACCTTTGCTTCCTTCAGAGGGTCTAAGTTCCCAGAATCCGGAGATTCCGATTTTCGGGCAAAAAAATAACGGTCAGAGGGGATTTCTCCCATCTGACCGAGCAATTATCAATATTCACGTCACGTTTTTGAGCAATATATTATAGCAGTTGCTTACTGCGGATGCTATAATAATTCTACCGCTAAGGGCAGTTGACCTACTGATTTAATCTTGGGATCTCGTATCCCGGAAAGGAGGTAGCGCCATGAAAGGAAAAATTTCCGCTGTCCTTAAAGAACTCGACAGGGTCGCAAAAGTTCTTGCTCTTGTGTCCGATGCCGGTCTTAAGGTTATGGCCCTGTTCAAGGACTAATGCCTCGCGGTAGGGGCACATGGTCTTCGGATCGTGTGCCTTTTTATTACACTATCATTCCTTGGAGATGGATTATGAAGGAAGCTCAACTTACAAAATTATTAGACGAAAAAGTTGATATCTACATCAACAATATCGCAAAAGAACTCGAAACTTCCCACGCTAGATTATTTGAGGATTTTGGATTTCCTATGTTTGGGGTAACATCAAATGACTATCACGAACAGGTATACTTCCAATCCTATCTAGAATCTTATACCAGGAAAATGATCAATGGCATGCTGAAGGGTATGACGGATTATGAAGTGAGCGAGGAAATCGACTGGCCTGAATTTGAGTATGCTGGAATTTATACCGGCTATACAAATATTGAATGTGAAAAAGAATTTGGATTTGAGTTCATTAATCCAGAGAGAAAAATTGGATATCGCTATACCCGTTTTTACATTGATGAGATCGATGGGCTTTTAGCAAAAGGAAATGTCAATTCAATAGAACTGATTGTCTGGGAAAATAAAGATTACGACATTGGCATTGAATACGGAGATCCTCGCGTCAAGATCATCTTGCTATGGGATTTATTTCAAGAGCTTTTCAGTGAGCTAAACTCTGATGAGATTCGTGGCATGTACGACCAATTTGTAGAAGCTGTTTCAAAAGCTGTAGATAAAGCGAATTCAATGATATCTTTGGAAACTCTTCCTGGTTTTACTGGCTCTTATCTTTACAAAACCAAAGACAACACTATCAACTCTCTTCGGAATGAAATAAATAACCTATCTTACTATTATGTAAAAAACCAGAAGTTTAAAAGCACGCAGGAAAATTCAAAGGCTTTAATAGATACATATCACATTCCAGATTACTTTCTGGAAAATCATCGTGATCAAGCATTTATAGGAAAAAGTGCTTATTCAAAATGCTATTTAACATCGGAGTATCTATTTCACTATTTTAGTCGGAATCCTTTATTTGATTACACGCCTATTGTAAGTGGATACATTAAGTCTATAGAACAGCTATTAAACACAATATGCCTCAGCTATCGTAATTCAGTTCACGAATACCTAAATATGGGTTCATATACTATGGGGGACTACATCCAATACTTGGATTCCCACGAAGAAATATTCCGAATGCAAATTCGCACTGCCAAATCGACAATTATAGATTGTTTAAATAGTTACCGCGCAGAAAGCCGGAATCATCTATTTCATCGGGACTATTTTAATGATTGGGAAAGAGTTGAAACAATCAGAAGGAATACGATATTCCTTTATGCGGTACTGTTAGGTGGAATTGATGATTCTTTAATACGAGGCAATTCTCGTGTTTTAGACCTAATTGATCGATCATACGACAATTTATACAATTCAATAATGAACAGCAAATCGAACCATTTCTGTGTCGAGCTTCAAGGTAAAGAGTATACCAACTTGGAAATAGATTCACTTTACTCAGGGTTGCAATTTAACCAATATGGGCAGATACAAAATCACATAATTTTGAGGCGGTTAGTTTATGATCAATATGAAAAGCTTGAACTCTCACCTGAAAATATGCCCTCTGCGGTTTGGACAATAGACCCATTCAACGGAAAGAAGCAAAACAAAATATTTTCAATTTAATTGATAACTATGGCTTGATTGTTCATTTCAAGCCATAGTTATCATCATGAGATAAATCATTTCCTTAACAGTATATTGACCCTTCTCTGCACCGCTGCCGCATCATACCCGGCTTCCATCAGCTTCCGCTTTCTCTGTGCTCCGTTTCCCAACTGACCACGGATCACCTCACGGGCAACTTCATCGACAGACTTCCTTGGTCTGCTCTCGGCCCTCAGGATCTGGTTCACTCTCTTCTGGACCGTATTGTAATCCAGCCCTAACGCTGTGACTGCTCTCTTTCGGTCCTCACCGTTTCCATACTTACCGGCAAGGACTCCCCTTGCAGCTTCCTCAACGGACATCTTTGGACCGGATTTAACGGTCGCTTCATATCTTGGAGCCGCATATCCTCTGATGTATCCCCATCCTACAGGAATCTGTCTTCTGCGGACTGCGCCAGAATTATTTCCTTCGATCACGATAATCGCATGTTCTGACACAGATTCCACAACACCGATGTGATCCGAGTATCCGTCATTTGGCTGGCTAGAATCATTCCAGTTATACAGAATGATATATCCAGGCTTCGGGATGATCCTGCCATCCTCGATCCATATACCCTTCCTCCTGAAAATCTTCACATGTTCCTCACAGCCGCATTCCGTTCCAATCAGATCAGCCATTCCCGCCTGGATCGCAGCCGCAGACACAGCCGTATCACACCATTCATCCGTATACTGAACACGATAGCCTCTCGCCAACGGCCTGTGAGAATTATAGATATCGATGATCCTCCGGAATTTTCCATTTGCTTCGGAATATCCGATCCAGCTTCTCAATACATTCAAAAGATCCTGTGCTGTTCTTCCCATAATTTCTTTCTCCTCCTCATCAAATCTCGTCAGACCATACTGACGGATCAGCCTCATGTTGTTCTCTACGTAGGAAGTACTGGTCGCGTACCCATCCTCTCGGATCTTTTCCAGATAAACCTCCGGATCCAAGATTCCTTTCAGGTTCTGGTATCTCGGAAGCTGAATGAATTCAAAGTAGCCTCTTACGCCCTCTTCCATCGATCCATAGACCCGGAAATTGTCCCGGATAGATGACAATGTTCCCGGAAAATATTCCTCTTTCGTCCGAAGATTGACGGACCGTCCTGTCCACCTGGTTCCGCACTTGAGACCAAAGTAGTTGTGGTACGCCTTTGCCAGCTTTGATTCTCCCCACCCTGACTCCAGAATCGCCTGGGCGATAATCGGAGAATTCACCCGAATGCCATACTGCGGAGTATACTTCCTTACATATCGGGCGATCTCTTCGATAAACTCCTGCTTCTCCATCATTTCCTCCATAAGAAAAAGGCTCTCCGGCTATGACACCGGAAAGCCCATCGACAAGTTCGCCCTGATAACGGCCAGGGTATCCGAGATCTGGGATCACCTCCCTTCAATCAGCTTCATTGCCTGACTTCGACAGCTGCTTGTAGACCTGATTGATGCCGGTCGCAGCAAAGCCGGACACAATGCCGACCGCGACTGCCGTCACCACATCAGTCGCAGGAAAATCCGGCATCACCTGAAGTCCGACGACTCCCAGGACTGCTCCGACGCATCCGCAGATCACAGGGATCCAATTGTCGGATACCTTTGCGGATGCCTTACATCCCTGCCCGATCAGGTAGGCAATCACCGTAATTGCCGCCACACTTGCAATTCCAAAATCCATAGTCTCACACCTCCTTTTCTTCATCCTGGGCATCATCCACATGCCCCTTTGTCAACGGCAGATCCATACACTTCTTATAAAGAGACTCCACGGTTCCATTCCCACCGAGAGTCTTGTATGGCACAAATAGATATTCCAGATTCTGCCGATCCTCGATGGAACAGAATCCCTTTTCGATCAAGTACCCACACGCCTTATACAACCGGTCATGCAGCAGAGCCATAATCGCGTTACTGAGGACCTGGTACTCCTTCTGCTTACCTCTCACCTGTTTCACAAGCCATGTCACCAGAGCAATGATCAGTGCAAACAGCTCCTGAACCCAGTACTTCACAATAAAATCCAGCACACACCTACCTCCTGATTTGTTTTCATCCTTGTTCGCGGAATCTTTGCAATTGCCTCATATAATCAAATTGCCGGGCTTCCTATTTGAAAGTCCGGCAGAAAATCGATATTCGAAAGGAGAAGCCTATGAAACAGAAGAAAATGAAAGTCCTCTACAGAAATAACGTTCCCATGATCCAGATGTCCGGAAAATGGCTTTCGGATCTCGGATTTCATATTGGAGATACCTTTGCTCTTGAGTACGACGAAACAGGCATCCGTATTCGGCCTCTCACTGAAGAAGAACTGGCCGAACAATCCAGGAAAGAGATCGAAGCCAATATCCGCCGCAAGCAGAAAGAACTGAAGGCTCTTCAGAAGCAGGTCGAACATGATCTTCGCTCTGTTGGAATGGTTGCGGAACCCAAGCATTCCAGTTATAAGGTGTCCTCCATCAAATGATCACTCTCTATAAGCTTTCTCATAAAATACCCTCACTCAGG
>JBJEMO010000098.1:0-14862 GCA_051879715.1 Bilifractor sp. | reverse complement strand
AGGGGGGAATCCGATCCTGATCCAATCCATGACAAATACCAAAACAGAGGATGTGAAGTCTACAGTTGCCCAGATCCAGGCGCTTACAAAAGCGGGTTGTGATATCATCCGGTGTACGGTTCCGACCATGGAGGCTGCAAAGGCTGTTGCGGAGATCAAAAAGCAGATTGCGATACCGCTGGTTGCTGACATCCATTTCGACTACAGGCTGGCAATTGCGGCAATGGAGAACGGTGCGGATAAGGTCCGCATCAATCCCGGAAATATCGGGAGTACAGACAGAGTACGTGCAGTGGTAGATTGCGCGAAGGAGAGAAGAATACCAATCCGTGTAGGGGTAAACAGCGGCTCTCTGGAAAAGGACCTGCTGGAGAAGTATGGAGGTGTTACAGCAGAAGCACTGGTGGAAAGTGCCCTGAAGCAGACCGCCATCATTGAAGACATGGGTTATGACAATCTTGTGATCAGCATAAAATCATCAGATGTGATGATGTGTATTAAGGCCCATGAGCTTCTTTCGACGAGAACGGATCATCCTCTCCATGTAGGTATCACAGAGGCGGGTACCCTGTATTCCGGAAATCTGAAATCTGCAATCGGCCTGGGAATTATCCTGTACCAGGGAATCGGGGATACAATCCGCGTATCTCTGACCGGTGATCCTCTGGAGGAAATCCGGACAGCAAAATTCATCCTGCGCACGCTGGGGTTACGGAAGGGAGGCATTGAGGTGGTGTCCTGTCCGACCTGCGGACGGACACAGATTGATCTGATCCATCTGGCAAATGAGGTTGAGAAGATGGTTGAGGATTATCCTCTGAATCTGAAGGTCGCTGTCATGGGCTGCGTGGTGAATGGACCCGGAGAGGCAAGAGAGGCGGATCTTGGCATTGCAGGAGGAAAAGGCGAAGGACTTCTCATCCGCCGCGGAGAGATTCTCCGCAAGGTGCCGGAGAATCAGCTTCTGGAGGCACTCAGGAATGAACTGGATCATTGGGAGGACCAGTAACGACCTGACTGCAGCAGATACTCTCCGGTGATACGGTTGATGAAGATGATTGATTATAGAAAGATGGAGTTTTAATGCGCGCTACGGAAGATCAGAGCAGTCAGACTGTATGTAAGGAGGAGAACAGGGAAAATGCTGCAGCGCCAGAATGCAGGAAGCTGACAGATGCTTTCCCGAATCTGGAGCTCGAGGGAGATCTTGAGGAATACCTGCAGTTTGCAAATGTGAGAAAAGCAGCTTATAACCGGAAACAGCATATCCTTCGCATTTACCTGGAAAGTACCCAGTGGATTCAGAAAAAATATATAGACAGGCTGGGGGAGGAGATTCAACGCCAGCTTTTTCCTGATGCGGATTTTCAGGTGAAGGTAAAGGAAAAATTCTGTCTGTCAAGACAATATACGCCGGAACGTATGATGCAGGTGTATAAGTCCAGCATACTGTATGAATTAAAGAAGAGAGATGTATTCCTGGCATATCTGTTCCGTACGGCCAGAATTACCTTCCCTGAAAAGGAACGAATGGTGATTGCGGTGGAGGATTCTGTCATCGGACATGAGAGAAGTCAGGAGCTCACGCATATTCTGGAGCGTATTTTTACCTGTCGCTGCGGTCTTCCTGTAGAGATCCAGAATGTATTTTATCCTGTCCAGGAATCGGAGGATCTCCGCCAGAGCGCATTGCAGATGCAGATGCAGGCAAAGCATATATTTGAAAACTCCAAGGCGGGGCGTGAAAGATCCGGCTATCAGGAGGGGCAGGATTCTGGAAATGAGGGCGGACAAAATGAAATTCCGCAGCAGGCGGGCCAGGGGACCAGCGCTGAAGCCAGGACCGGTACCGTGTCGCCTTCCAGAAGGGGAAGCTCCGGATTCGGATTTTCTGCCGGAATGAAGGGACGATCTTCGAGAAAACACGCACGAGGCGGGTTTGGCTTTGGCGACCGGCTGAAGTTCGAGGATGATCCGGATCTGATTTACGGAAGGAACTTTTTTGAGGACAGCGTTCCGATCGATACGATTGACGAAACAACCTCGGAGGCTGTGATCCGGGGACAGATTCTGACTGTGGATATACGCGACCTGAGAAATGAGAAGGCACTGGTCATTTTTGCTATCACAGATGATACGGATACCATACAGGCCAAGATTTTCATTCTGCAGTCTCAGAAGGAGGAGCTGTCCGGCAGCCTTAAGAGCGGGAAATTCATCAAGCTGAAGGGCAGGGTGATGCTGGATAATTATGAACATGAGCTGACGGTTTCTACGGTGATCGGAATCCGCAAGTCTGCAGATTTCCGGCAGAAACGCTATGATAACAGTGTGGTGAAGCGGGTTGAACTGCACTGCCATACAAAGATGAGTGATATGGACGGTATCACGGATGCGGCAAGGCTGGTGCAGAGAGCCTATGATTGGGGAATGCCCGCAATTGCCATCACGGACCATGGCGTTGTGCAGGCATTTCCGGAGGCAAATCACGCCCTTGAGGCTATTGATGAATCATATCAGAAAAAGTATGCCGAATCCCATCCGGAGGTGGATAAGGCAGAGCTTCGGAAGCTTCAGGCTCCATTCAAGGTAATCTACGGTATGGAAGCCTATCTGGTAGATGACCTAAAGGGGATTGCCACCGACAGCCACGGACAGAGCCTCGATGACAATTTCGTGGTCTTTGATATAGAAACAACCGGTCTTTCCAATCTGACATGCAAAATCATCGAAATTGGTGCGGTCCGTGTGGAGAAAGGTGAAGTCGTAGCCAGGTTCTCTGAATTTGTAAACCCGGAGATTCCGATTCCCTTCCGTATAACAGAGCTGACCAGTATTACGGATGAGATGGTGCAGGATGCGCCGCCGATCGAGGTCATTCTTCCGAAGTTCAGGGATTTCTGCCAGGGAGCTGTCCTGGTGGCACACAATGCGGATTTTGATACCGGTTTCATCAAAATGGAATGTCATCGTCAGAAGATTGACTGGGATTTCACTTATGTAGATACGGTTGCCATGGCGCAGCTTCTGCTCCCGAACCTGTCAAGGTTCAAGCTGGATACTGTAGCAAAGGCAGTGGGTGTTCCTCTGGAGCATCACCACCGTGCAGTTGATGATGCGGAATGCACAGCATGGATCTTTCTGAAATTTGTGACGATGCTTAAGGAACAGGACATCAACGATCTGGATGCACTGAACCGTGAGGGAAGCGTGAACCAGAATGCAATCCGGAAAATGCGTTCCAGTCATGCTATCATTCTCGCAAAGAATGAAGCGGGAAGAGTCAATCTGTATCGGTGTGTCTCGGAATCCCATCTTAAATATTTCAACCGTCAGGCCAAGCTCCCGAAGAGCTTTGTTGAGGCGCACAGAGAAGGCCTGATCATCGGGTCCGCCTGTGTGGCAGGCGAGCTGTACCAGGCCCTGCTCCGCGGCGCACCGGATGCTGAGATTGCAAAGATTGTAAGCTTTTATGATTACCTCGAAATTCAGCCACTGGGAAATAACAGGTTTCTGATTGACGATGAAAAAAACCCGGCAGTCAATACTGAAGAGGACCTTCAGGAAATGAACCGGAAGATCATCCGGCTTGGAGAGCAGTTTCACAAGCCGGTGGTTGCTACCTGTGATGTGCATTTCATGGACCCTCAGGATGAAATTTACAGACGGATTATCATGTCGGGGAAGAAATTTGCGGACGCAGACAATCAGGCACCTCTTTTCCTGCGGACCACGGAGGAGATGCTGGAGGAATTCTCCTATCTCGGTGAAGAAAAGGCAAAGGAAGTGGTTATTGAGAACACTAACCGGATCTGCTCCATGATTGACCGGATGAGCCCGATCTATCCCAAGAAATGTCCTCCGGTTATTCCCCACTCAGATGAAATGCTTCGGACCATCTGCTATCGAAGAGCCCATGAGATTTACGGACCGGATCTTCCTGAGATTGTACACGCACGGCTTGAGAGGGAGCTGACCTCGATCATTTCCAATGGCTATGCAGTCATGTACATCATTGCCCAGAAGCTGGTGTGGAAATGCAACGAGGATGGGTATCTGGTAGGATCCAGGGGATCTGTCGGGTCCTCCTTTGTCGCCACAATGTCGGGCATAACGGAGGTAAACCCGCTGCCGCCGCATTACCTGTGCCACCATGATTATCATGTGGAATTCGATACACCGGATGTGGTGAAATACAGGAAAATGGGGTATTCCGGGTGTGATATGCCGGACAAGAAATGCCCGGTCTGCGGCAGGGTAATGGACAAGCTGGGATTCAATATTCCATTTGAGACCTTCCTTGGTTTCAAGGGGAACAAGGAGCCGGATATTGACCTGAATTTTTCAGGTGAGTATCAGACCAAGGCGCATGCCTATACTGCTGTTATTTTCGGAGCGGGACAGACCTTCAAGGCCGGTACGATCGGAACACTTGCAGACAAGACAGCCTATGGATTTGTGAAGAATTATTTTGAGGAAAAGGGCATTCACAAGCGAAGCTGTGAGATAGACCGGATCGTTCAGGGCTGTGTCGGTATCCGGCGTACAACCGGACAGCATCCCGGTGGTATTGTAGTGCTTCCCCAGGGATGGGACATCAATACATTTACGCCGGTACAGCATCCTGCGGATGATCCGGATTCCGATATTGTCAGCACGCACTTTGATTATCATTCGATTGATTCAAACCTTCTGAAGCTGGATATTCTCGGACACGATGATCCCACCATGATCCGTATGCTTGAGGACCTGACTGGGGAGGATGCAACGAAGATCCCGCTGGATGAACCAAAGGTGATGAGCCTCTTTCAGAATCTAAGCGCTCTGGGGCTTAATCCGGAGCAGATTCATGGAATCCGTCTTGGGACGCTGGGAATCCCGGAATTCGGTACGAGCTTTGCCATGCAGATGCTCTTTGATACGAAGCCGCAGAACTTTACGGACCTGTGCCGCATCTCCGGTCTTTCCCATGGTACAGATGTGTACCTGGGTAATGCGGAGACATTGATCAAGGAGGGAACCTGTACACTGGGAACTGCAATCTGCTGCCGCGATGATATCATGGTATATCTGATCAACAAGGGCCTTGATTCTGAGGAGAGCTTTTCCATCATGGAGATGGTGCGGAAGGGAAAGGTGGCAAAAAAACAGTGCAAGATGTGGCCGGAATGGACGAAGGACATGAAGGAACACGGCGTGCCGGACTGGTATATCTGGTCCTGTGAAAAGATCAAATATATGTTTCCCAAGGGGCATGCCGTAGCTTATGTCATGATGGCATACAGGGTTGGATGGTTTAAGGTTTATAAGCCCCTTGCCTACTATGCTTCTTATTTTTCGATCCGTGCCAAGGCATTTTCCTACGAAAAAATGTGCCAGGGGCAGCGGCATCTTGAGGAGATCATGGATGATTTCAATGCCCGAAAGGATTCTCTCTCCAAGATGGAACAGGATCAGTACAGCGACATGTGTCTGGTAGAAGAAATGTATGCCAGAGGTTTTTCCTTTATGCCTATTGATATCTATAAGGTGCAGCCACACCGTTTTCAGATCATCGAGGGAAAGCTGATGCCTTCTCTGGATGCAATAGACGGTCTGGGATCCGTTGCTGCGGACAGTATTGTGCTTGCGGCAAGGGATGGAAAATTCCTGTCCAAGGACGACCTGCGGCAGAGGGGAAAGGTTGGAAAGAGCATTACAGATACGCTGGACAGACTTGGAATTATCTCTGATCTGCCTGAGACAAATCAGATATCTCTGTTTGATTTTCAGGTTGAAGGGAATTGACAGCAGGAAGTTATTACATTTGGGAGGAATTTTATGAAGGAGCTGGAGCTGAAGTATCTGCAGCGGCTGGCGGAGCTTTATCCGACAATTGCCGCAGCTTCAACGGAAATTATCAACCTGGAGGCTATCCGGAACCTGCCGAAGGGAACGGAGCATTTTATCACAGATATTCACGGAGAATATGAGGCATTTACCCATGTGTTGAAAAACGGATCCGGATCTGTCAAGAAAAAAATAGATGAGGTTTTCGGACGTACCTTAAGTGAGGCAGACAAGAATGCACTGGCCACTCTGATCTACTATCCGAATGAGAAGATGGCCCTTGTCAGGCAGTCTGAAAAGAACATGAATGACTGGTACAAGATTACGCTGTACCGTCTGATTGAGATCTGCAAGAAGGCATCCTCGAAGTACACAAGATCCAAGGTGCGCAAGGAACTTCCTAAGGATTACGCGTATGTCATCGAGGAGCTGATCACGGAGAAGCCGGATGTTCTGGATAAAGAGGCATATTATAATTCCATTGTGGATACAATCATTGACATCCAGAGGGCGGGAGACTTTATTGTTGCGCTCTGCCATCTGATACAGCAGCTTGTTGTGGACCATCTGCACATACTCGGAGATATTTACGACCGCGGGCCAGGACCCGAGAGAATTATGGACCGGCTGATGCGGTATCATTCTCTGGATATCTGCTGGGGAAATCATGATATCGTCTGGATGGGGGCAGCTGCGGGATCGCTTCCCTGTATCGCCACGGTTCTGAGAATCTGTGCCAGGTATGGAAATCTGGATATTCTGGAGGACGGATATGGCATCAATATGATTCCTCTGGCTACCTTTGCGACCAGAGTCTATGCAGATGATCCGTGTACTCTCTTCAAGCTGAAGGGCGACAATTGTACCCGTCTGCCTAATGAGAATGAGCTGAATATGCGCATGCACAAGGCTATTTCCATTATACAGTTCAAGCTGGAGGGACAGCTGTTCCGGGAACGTCCGGAATTTCAGATGCAGGACCGGATGCTTCTGGACAAGATTGATTATGACAAGGGTACCATTTTGCTTGATGGAAAAGAATATGCTCTCCTCGACAGGAATTTTCCCACTGTTGACCCGGCTGACCCCTATAAACTGACTGATGAAGAGGCAGAGGTCATGGAAAGAATGCAGCGGGCTTTTACGCAGTGCGAAAAGCTCTATCAGCACATGAATCTGCTGCTGAACAAGGGCAAATTATATTGCATCTATAATAACAATCTGCTCTATCATGGGTGTATCCCTCTGACAGAAGACGGCAGCTTTATGGAAGTTGATGTCTATGGAAAGAAGTTCTATGGAAAAGCACTGTATGATGAACTGGAAAAATATGTCAGAAAGGCTTTTTTTGCTGTAAATGAAGAAGAGCGAAAGCGTGGTCGGGATATCATCTACTGGATCTGGTGCAGCCCGAAGTCACCCCTGTTCGGCAAGGACAAAATGGCGACCTTTGAGCGCTACTTTATCGAGGATAAGGAAACCCACGTGGAGAGGAAGAATCCATACTACCGGCTTCTTGACAATGAAGCGGTTATGAACCGGGTTCTGGCGGAATTTGGCCTGTCAGAGCATGCACATATTGTCAATGGGCATGTTCCGGTTCTCCAGAGCTCGGGGGAAAGTCCGGTGAAATGCAACGGAAAGGTCCTGATTATTGACGGCGGATTTTCCAAGGCCTATCAGGGCAAAACCGGAATCGCCGGCTATACGCTGATTTATAACTCCTATGGTATGCAGCTTGTGGCACTCAGGCCATTTACCTCTACCGAGGATGCTGTGAGGAATGAAACAGACATACACGGAGAAAAAATCATGGTTATGAATGCGCCGCACAGGCTGCATGTCAGCGACACCGATATCGGCAGAAGACTGGAGGAGAGGATCAATGAGCTCAAGAAACTGCTCTCGGCATACCGAAGCGGTCTGATCAATGAAATTGTATGATTTCCAAATGGAGAAGGGGCCTCAGGCCTGGATCAGATGGATTCAGGCGAGGTCCTTTTTCAGCTGCTCCAGAAGGCGGTCGTTGTCCTCCGGCATCATGAAACAGAAACGGAAATATTTATTGGATAAAAAGGGGAATGTGGAGCAGTTGCGGATCATCAGTCCCTTGCGGATGCAATGATCAAACAGGAGATCTGCGTCCCGGTCATCCCGCAGAATATGCACAAGAATGAAATTTGCCTTCGGCTGATATACCTTTACGGAATTCCAGGTCCGCAGCTCATGATAGATTCTTGTGCGTTCCGAATCGATCAGATCACGGGTCTGCCGGATATATGCTGTGTCCTTGAACATCAGCTTTCCTGCTGCTTCGGCGATGGAGCTGATGGACCATGGATTCTGAAGGGAGATTACCTTGCGGATCAGATCCGTATTGCCGGTGATAGCATAGCCAAGTCTGAGGCCCGGAGCGGCAAAGAACTTGGAGGTTCCCCGCAGTACGACAATATTTGTATAAAAATCTGTCAGTGGCACAGAGGATATTTTTTCATCCGGATGGGTAAATTCGACATAGGTTTCATCAACCATGACAAATATACCGTGCTCCATGCAGGCATCCAGTATCCTGCGCATCTGATTGTTGGGAATGGCTGTTGATGTGGGGTTATTGGGATTGCATAGAATCAGCAGATCAAGATCATCGGTCAGATGGCTGCAGAGGTCGTCCGTGTCCAGCACAAAACCATCCTCTTCCTTTAATGGAAAGTATATCGTGTGGCCTCCCCGAAGAGAAATCTCCCGCTCATATTCCGAGTAGGAAGGACCCAGAATCATTGCTTTTTTCGGGGCATCCGCCTGAATCATGAGGGAGATCAGTTCTGTGGAGCCGTTTCCCACGATGATATTTTCACTGTTTGTACCGGCATATTCTGCAATGACACGGCGAAGGTCTTTGTATTCGCGGTCCGGGTAGGTCTGTATGACATCAATATGCCTGCTGATTGATTCCCGGAGGTTGCGGGAGATGCCGAGCGGGTTGATGTTTGCGGAAAAACTGGTGATCTGTTCTTTGGGAATATGGTAAATTTCCTCGATTTTTTCCAGATCACTTCCATGAAAATGATCCTTGTGCTTCAGGGTAAATTGCGTCATATTATCACCTCACAGTTTAAATGATTACAGTTCAGCTGGTGAACTGTAACAACGGAAACAATGCAGCGGAATATACAGAACATTGCGCACATTCGGGGGATGTTGTATACTTCAGTGTGGATGAGACCCGGAAGAAGGGCCTATTCGGAATTTAGTTTAATTCGAACATGATCGTTCGTCAAGTAGCCTGGCAGTCTGCACACATCGGAGCTCATGACTGGTGGGACTGGAAATGCCTGTTATATTCAGCATGGGCAGTGTACGGGCATTGTCTTATTTCAGGACAGACGACGGAATAAGGACAGGGTGGGAGTATTGAAGAATAAGGAAAGAATAATAGAAGCCGGATATGTGTATGATCTTCCGAAGCTTGTCTTCTCGGAAGAGGAAAAGCGCATTGTGGCAGGCGGGGGAGAGGTGCGGAAGGAATCTTTCCGTATCAGTGCGTCTGATGGCAGCGTGATCAGGGGAAAGGTGCTTTCCCAGAATTATCGTATTCATCTTCTTACAACGGAATTCCATGGCTCGGATTGTGAGATCAGTTTTCTGGTGATTACCAGAGGACTTCTTCCCGGTCAGAGCATCAGAGGAAGTATTCTTGTCAGCAGCAACATAGCCGAGAAAAATTTTGCCGTATATGCAGAGATTGTCGAGCTTCCGGCAAGTGGTGAAGAGTCAGAAATCCGTACACTGGATGATTTTTCGAGACTTTGTCAGAAAAGCCTGCGGGAAGGCTTCCTGATGTTCACAAATCCGGATTTTTCAAGAATTCTCAATGGCAATAACCGTCAATATCTGGGACTGTACCGTGGTATGTCCCACAATCCGGTAACCTATCAGCATCTCGAGGAGTTTCTTGTTTCTACCGGTAAGAAGGAGCCGATTGCAATCACGCTGGATAAGCAGCAGAAGGCGGTTTATCATCTGGATGTCTCTCAGAAGGATACCCTGTATGTTTACAGGAACGTCTGGGGCTATGTCCGGCTTGAGGTAGAGGTTGAGGGGGATTTCCTTGAGGTAAATAAGCGGGTGATCACCACCGAGGATTTCATCGGGAAGGTATACGGACTGGAATATATTGTGCACAGCGACAGACTGGGGGAGGGGAAGTCCTTCGGGAAGATCCGGATCCGCAGTGTTCACCAGGTTCTGGAATATATTGTTGAAGCCTCCAGAAAGGAAGAATCCGAAATTCTTCCCTCTGCAGTGCGCAGCAGAAAAATAGCCTGGCTGATGCGGGATTTTCTGAATCTGCAGCTCCACACCCTGGATTACAGGACGTGGCTGGAATCATCCTCCCTGACCGTACACGAAATGCTGGAAGAAAACCCCGGGGACTGCACTGCAATACTATATGCCGCCTATCTGGAATTTTCCAGAGAGGACAATGCCAAAGCCATGGAATGCCTGTGGCCTGTCAAGGATGGGAAAATAGTGCCTGCAGATGATGAGGAAAGGGGGATCTATCTTTCTCTGGCAAAGGACGTGGGACTGCTTCCGGAGGAAAAAAGAGATATTCTTCCACTTCTTCAGAAGTATTACCGGCGTAATCCGGGAAGCTATCCGCTCCTGAAGCTGGTGCAGCAGGAGGCAAATACAGGCCTTTCCAGTTCTGCGGATCGGATGCAGGAGCTGGAGGATTGTTTTTCTGCCGGTTGTACAAGTCCTTTTCTGTATCTGGATGCTTGGAATCTGCTTGCAAGAGAGGAATCCCTTCTGCGCCGATTGTCTTCCTTTATGATACAGGTACTGCATTTTGGCCTGAAGCATGATTTTATTACAGAAGGAATTCTGCAGAGGACGGCATTTCTCAGTGACAATGAGAAAAATTTCAACAGGCCGCTCTACCGGATACTTACTGCCGGATACAGGAAGTATCCGAATGATGCGGTTCTGGAAGCAATCTGCAAGCTTCTGATCAAGGGGAATCCGGTAGACGCGATGTGCTTCCCCTGGTATGAGAAGGCGGTCCTGCGGGATCTCCGCATCACGCGGCTGTATGAATATTATATGGAGACCTATCATAAGCCTGCGTCGGAAAAGCTTCCCCAGCAGATTCTGATGTATTTTGCTACAAATCCGGATCTGGCTGAGAGGAAAAGAGCGCTTCTGTATGCAAGCATTGTCCTGAACAGGAAGGAGGATGATACAAGCTTTCTGAATTATGGCAGATATATCCGGTCCTTCGCCATGGATGCGCTGCGAAAGGGAAGAATGGATGAGAATTATGCAATTCTCTATGAGCAGTTTTTCCGGAAACCTGAAACGCCGGAAATTGCACGGCTCCTTGGCAATGTTCTGTTTGTGCATAAGGTCACGGTCAGTGATCCGATGATCCGCAGGGTCGTCGTCAGCCACTATGCGCTGAAGGAGGAGGAAACTGCACTCGTCAGGGATGGCGTGGCATATCCGAGAATTTATACGGATGATGCTGCTGTTCTTATGGAGGATACCCGCCATCGAAGGTATGCGACAACGATTCCTTTCCGGATTGAAAGGCTGATGGATGAACGGGAGAGCGCCCGGGGGATTCTGGAACAGGGAGTAAGCCATCCCGGGGCCGAGCTTTCCATCTGCAGGGAGAAGCCCTTCCAGATGGATGTGAACAGCCGCAGTGTCTTTGCGTATCGGATGGCAGCCCAGGATGATGCCTTCACCGATACTTACCGGATGATTCTCCGGCGCAAATTGATGGAGTATGACATGGCCCATCCGGCTGAAAATATCTTTCCCAGAGATATGGGTGAGGATGAACTGAATGCCTATGCGGAAGCGGATAAGGTGCGTCTGATCATTCTTCTGATCCGTGATGGAAGGTACAAAGAGGCGTTCCATGTGATTTCAGAATTCGGCTGTGAGGGCGTTCCGACCGGGTTGCTGCTGCGTCTGTCCAGCCGCCTGATCCTTGGGGAGGAAGCGGACAGCGAGAGACTTCTCCAGCTGACAGAATATGTTTTTGAAAAAGGTAAGTATGACGAGGTCATGCTCAGCTATCTGCGGGACCACTGGCAGGGATCAGTGCACGGACTGGTCCGGTTGTGGGAGAAGCTGAGAGGCTTTCAGATGGAAACGCTCAAGCTCGATGAGAAAATCCTGCTTCAATCGATTGATACCCATCAGTTTCCTGATCACGGGGCACAGATCCTGAAGGATTATGTCCGCAAGCAGGGTCGTCAGGAGGTCGTGGCGGCTTTTTTTGCCTACTTGTCTGACTATTATTTCCTTGGAAACCGTGAGATGGATCCATCTGTGTTTGTGCTGATGGAGCAGGCGATGGACCGCGGAGAACTGAATGATACGGTCTGTTCTCTGGCACTTCTGCAATATTATTCTACGCTGGACCAGCTGGATGATGCACAGATGGAGCGGGCAAGGGTGCTGCTCAAACAGATGGATGAGAAGGGCCTTCGCTTTGAATTTTTCAGCAGGCTTCCGAAGAAACTGGTACAGGCCTGCCAGATCGAGGATAAGATATTCGTACAGGAACAGTTCCATCCCGACAGCCGTGTCATTCTGCATTACAAGCTGACAGAGCAGAACGGCGGACATACAGAATGGGTCAGTGAGCCAATGAAAAATGTATATCGTGGGATTTTTGTCAGGGAATTCCTTCTGTTTTATGGAGAAACATTGCGCTATTACATGAGTGTGATGACAGACGGACAGATTCGGGACACGGATACCTACGAAGTATCTCTGGTGGATATGGATACCTCAGGAAATACAAAGTACCGGCTGATCAATCATATGCTGGAGGAGCGGGATCGTGGCGACCGCCAGGGCTTTGAACAGACCATGGAAAAGTATCTGAGGCAGGAATACTTTGTCAGCCGTTTTCTGAGGCTGGCTGATTGAGGAGAATAGTGTAATTCATGAGTGCAAGACAACTTATTGTGGGAATAGATCTTAACCGCAATCAGCCGCAGATCTGTTACTATGAGCGAGAAAAAGAAAATACAGTCACGGCTCCGATGAAGGTTGGAAATGATGCGGCATCCTTCCGCGAGATTTTTGACGGAATGGAAGAGCTGGATGGACATGATGCAGAGAAAGAAGCTGACGATATACGGCGCGGGGAACTGGAACGCATGGCTGGAGAAACCATGAAAAAGGCACTGTATACTCTTGGTCTGGATAATCCGGCAGATCAGATCGCCGGAATTACCATCACAGTTCCTGCTTTGAACAGATCCATGGTACATCTGGTGCAGTCTATTTATCATCAGCTCGGTCTTGCGGGCAACAGAGCCTTCCTGCAGGACTATAAGGAGAGCTGTTACTACCATACGATATACCAGGACAGGGATCTCTGGTCACGCAATGTCGGATTTTTCATCTTTGAGGGACAAAATGTATCATTTCTGTCCATGAACAAAAACACCCAGACCAGACCGGTGACGTTTACGATGCAGGAGGGAATCACTGTGGTGCTGAAGCAGGACCGCAGTGCCTGGGATGAGCAGTTTTATAATATGATTAATGCTTCATTGCGGCAGAATGTATTTTCCTGCATCTTTCTGATGGGCAATACATTTGAGAGATCCTGGGCAGGACGTTCCATCGCACTGCTGTGCAGAGCGGGACGCAAGGTGTTCGTTGTGGATAATCTCTATGCCCGTGGCGCCTGCTATGCGGCGAGAGAGAGGGTGATCCAGCGGAAATTCCAGGATTGCCTGTATCTGGGAGATGATGTGATCCGCAATAATATCGGGATGAAGATGACGATTCAGGGAAAGGAGACCTATTACCCCCTGATTACGGCAGGTGTAAACTGGTACGAGGCAGATAGCAGCTGTGAGTGTATTCTGCTTGGAAAGGAACATGCTCTTCAGTTTCTGATCAGCCAGATGGATGAAAGCAGGCAGAGTGTTTCCGTTATGCAGCTGCCGGAGATGGACGACCGTCCGGAGGGAACATGCCGTCTACGGATTCATCTGAGCTATGAGTCTGCGAAAAGATGCGTCATAGAGGTGGAGGACCTTGGATTCGGAGATCTGTATCCTGCCTCCGGCAAGGTATGGCGCGAGATTCTGGAGGGATAAGAGGGATGAGCATTGCAGTTTTATGTCAGATTAAAAGAGCAGATCATCCATATTATATCCGTGATATTGATCTGAATATTTATTCTATTGAGGAGCTGTGCTGGTTTGTGGACCACAATCTGGCGCTGATCGGGGATGGATTTTTTGATGATACACTTCTGGGATGGATCGGAGAAGAACTGAGTGACCAGCATCTGGTGAGGACAATGGAGAGTATCCGCAGAGAGGGTGAACGGATTACAGACAGGATGATTCACGCAGTCAATGCAGAAACCGGATGGATCTATGTCAGTAACCGGGAAGCCTTTGAAAAAACAATGGATGCAATCCACCATCTTCCGGTACCTGAAAGACTGCGCCGACGTTCTGACGCGCTGGTCGGATACCGGAAGTATGCAAGGGCGATTGAAGGCTACAGAAAGATTCTGGCCATGGACGATCTGGAAGGGCTTGGCGCACAGTTTGTCGGTACTGTATACAACAATATGGGTATCACTTATGCCAGGCTGTTTCAGATGGATGAGGCTATAGAATGCCTGAGAAAGGCCAGTGAAAATCTGCATTCAGATGAGACCATACAGAACTATCTGTGCGCTGTATATCTTTCTGACGGCGAAAAGGCCTTTGATCAGCTCTCAGATGAGCTGAAGGTAGAACCGGAGCGCAGAAGCCGTCTGCTGCAGGAGATGAAAAACATGAAAATTCCGGAGCCATCCGGGGATGCGGATACGCTCCTTGATGAGTGGGTGCGGGATTATCATCGGGAGACCGGCCTGTAGAGGAGAAGTGTCCTCCCGGCAATTTTTTGCACTGCAGCCTCCTGAGTTACTGTTTAGAGGTGCGTCAAAAGGACACTTCTCATTTGTCTGTTTCCGTTCGTAAACGGACAGTAAGC
>JBJEMO010000097.1:0-2175 GCA_051879715.1 Bilifractor sp. | reverse complement strand
AAAAAGGAGACATCAGAAGAATTACCTTTTGAGTAAATCAGCTGATCTCTCCATGAAGGATCAAGCGCTTTTGGAGCTGTTCGAGTTGCAAAAAGACTGGAAGTTCACACTTATGTTGATATTTCGGAACAGTAGCATAGGTTGCAGGATTCCGGTCAATAAGTCCCCACTTGACCGCCTGTGTAAAGCAGGACCGCAGCAGCTGATGGATCTTGACCACTGCACTTGCTGTTAACAGGTCGTGATGTTTTGTATTTTGGCCGTTATATTCTTCTACCGTCAGCAGATGCTGGTAATAGTTTTCCAGCACGAGCGTAGTTACCTGAGGTATTTTCATTTTCCCGAGATATGGAAGAATATAATGTGATATGGTTGCCTGGTTGTGGTTGAATGTAGAGATAGACCATTTTTCTTTCCCGTATATCTATACATATTGCTCCAACAGCTCTTTCATTGTGGTACAGGTCGGCACAACGAAGGTTCCGCGGATTTTTTTGAATTCTATCTCCTGTTCCCGCTCCTTTGCTTCACGCTTTGTACGGAAGGACTCCCATTTCTGTTTCGTCTTTCCCTTCTGGTTCTTGTACGTATATACGACGTAGTATCTGTTTGCACGTTTCACTATACTGGCCATTCTTTTATCCTCCGATCCCGATGATTTTATAAAAATCAGTTCCTGTCCCATTCCATTGACTTTATCCAGCGCTGAAATTCCTCACGATGAATCCGTAATCCGTTTCCCGGAAGCCGGATAAAAGAGAATTTATTCCCTTTAATCCATTCCCTGACGGCCTTACGGCTTACACCGGCCATCTCCGCTGCCTGGTCCACTGTCATCCAGTCATCTTTCCGGTCTCTTGCCGCTTCCTGCTCCGCCTTTTTCTGCTGTTCCAGCTTCTGAAGGGCCTTCTTTTCTGCGCTGATATCCTGCTTCTGGCTGACCTTCTTTTGCATTCTTCTTTTCAGCAGCTCAGCCTTCCAGTCATCTCTTTTCGTAAATTCATCCTGCGTACTGTACCATTCTTCAAAGCCATTCAGATAAATACGCCTGTGGCCTGCAAGTCTTAAGTTCTTAAAAATACCGTCTTCGGTTTTCTTCCTGATGATAGAGTATGCATCATGACGTGTAACTCCCAGGAGCCATGCCATCTCCGGCATCGATATGGTCTTTTCAAACAAATCCGCATATTTCTTCCTGTCTTCTATGGTCAGATAACGCTCCTGTCTTCTATACCATCTTTCAAAATCCTGCTTCCGGATCCGCTTCCAGCCGCCCACAATAAAATATGGAATACCCTCTGCTTCCATCACCTCATATCCGTAATCACGACAAAGTCCCAGCTTCTTCTCAAATTCACCGACAGACATAGATGATGCCTTCAGTTCTTTCCCCGGCTCTTCTCCTGAAACTTTGTGATACCGCACCTGATTCGCATACCACGTTTCAAACTCCCTGATATCGACCCGCATTCTGCCTCTGACCCTGGTTGTCCTGAAATAATTCTTCTTTACGAGCCAGTAGGAATCCGTCTTACCTAAACCAAGGATCTCTCCCATCCTTCGGACCGTCATTGTTCCCGGACTGCCCTCTCCTTCCTGATTTGCTTTTACTTCATGGCTGTCCCTGAATGTCTGCAGCCAGTCAGAAGTCTTCTCTTTATCCTCATTCGTCATCAAACTCTCAGGCATTGCATTTCCTCCCTCGTGCCAATCCTGGAAACAGCCTAACCCCTCACCAGAATTAGCACAAGGATACGGATCAGCTATTTCCTCTGCGAATCATCAAAGCTGGTTGTCCAGCCACTCATCAAAACTTTTCCTTGAAATTCTGTACTGCCTGCCGCCGATGCGGACCCAGCTGAACACTCGCTCCTCTAAAAGCTTGTATACGGTCGGCCGGCTGATCCCGAGGATCCTCTGCAGGTCCTCGGTTATATAGCATTTCTTTTCTGCTGCAATCACATCTGTCTCCTGGTTCTTACTCATATTCGGATCCATATTCTTCTCTCCTTTTCGTCTGCGTAAAAAGCATTTTCCAAAGCACTGTCTCTTTTGCCAAAATAAAAATCCCTTCATAAATACATGGACAGATAGGTGCCATTTGGTGGGGTATTTTTCGAAAAAAAAGCCTCAATCACAAATCTTATGGGATAACGGGTTGCGGACATAGTTCTT
>JBJEMO010000096.1:0-2211 GCA_051879715.1 Bilifractor sp. | reverse complement strand
AGTACACGACGTCGCGGGAGGGTGTTCTGGACCTTTCCTTTTATTTACTAAAAGATAGTATACAGAGCAACTCCGTTACACAAGGGGAGCAACTATTGGACATGCTGAGAAGTCAGCAACAAGAAAAGCTGCAAAGGGAATGGAGAATAATCCAACGTTTTACTTTTAGGACGTAAGCATAGCGAAGGAAATTGTCAAGTTCTTTGCAAATGCGATGGAAGGGATACCGGAAGAAATTGGTCAGAATCAGATCATGATGAAGAATATTCTGGGGTATTGAGACTGGTGACAGGTATGAACTTCCGGACACAGGATGATGTTGCTGAGATCATTGATGTTAAATATTTGATTGAAAAATGAAATTAAAAAAAAAGTATTCATGTATAATCTTAAATTTCTCCTGAAATAATCATGTTAAATGTAAAATTAAGAGCGCCATAAGGCGTAAATTTATGGAGAATAACAATAAATAGAAAAATATGTGTCTGTGATTTTAGTCGCTCGTCAGACTGGATATGGACTGATGGGAATGTATTTTATACAGCAGAGAATTTTATTTCAGAAATTTTCAGGAAGAAAAGAGGAGAATACTATGGAAGACATCAGAATTGCTATTATCGGGCATGGATTTATGGGACATGAGCATGAGAAGATGCTCAGTGATTTCCCGGGAATCAAGCTGGTAGGATTTGCGGACAGAGATCCGAAACAGCTTGAGGATGTAACGGAGGGTTTGAAGAGATATTCCAGCAATGAGGAACTGCTGGCGGATCCAGATGTTGATGTTGTACTGATTGCGGCCAATAACAATCAGCATAAGAAACTGGTGATCCAGGCGGCAAATGCCGGAAAGGACATCATTTGCGAAAAGCCGGTTGCTATGAGCCTGGAAGAACTGGATGAGATGGAGGCCGCTGTAAAGGCAAATGGAGTGAAATTCACCGTTCATCATCAGAGAAGATTTGATCCGGATTTCCGTACTGCAAAAGCTGTATATGATTCGGGCACTTTGGGAGACGTATACTCAATCAAAAGTCAGCTCTATGGATTCAACGGAAACATGCACGACTGGCATGTATTTGTAAGTGAAGGCGGAGGGATGCTGTACGACTGGGGTGTACATCTTCTTGATCAGGTGTGCTGGATGTTCCCGGGCGCAAAACTGAAGTCTGTTTATGCTGATATCCGAAATGTAATCAATAAGGAAGTAGATGATTACTTCCAGATTATGATGCGTTTTGATAACAATGTTACGGCGACGGTAGAGCTTGGTACATATTATCTGTCAGACAAAGTAAATGATAAATGGTTTGAGCGTCATTGGTTCGTAGCCGGGAACAAGGGCACTGCTTATGTAGACGGGTTCTTCCCTGAGGGAAAGATTGTCAGGACGACGCACCTTCTGACAAATGTCAGCGGACACAGGACGATGACTGCTGCCGGTCCGACCAGATCGTTCGGACCGGCTCCGGAAGGCACAATCATCACAGAACCGCTTCCGGAGGTTCATACTGAGCACAGGAATTACTTTGAAAACTATGTGAAGGCATATCATGGGGAAGAGGAATTCCTGGTGAAGATTCCTGAAACCAGAAGAATTTTGAAGCTGATGAACGCTGTAAGAGAATCAGGAAGAACCGGAAAATCAATCGACTTTGAATAATGATTTACAGTAAGGAGCTGCCTCGGAACTAAGCGAAGCAGCTCCTTTTGTCTTCCTTGAGCCAGCGGAGTGTATTATCCGGATATTTTGGGCATATTGCTAAAGTTACGTCATGGAAGGAAGAAAAATGTTGAGAGTGATTATTGCGGATGATGAGAACCTGATATGTCAGATGATTGTGAAGGTGGTTGACTGGGAAGGATTGGGCATGAACGTGTGTGGAATTGCTCATGATGGCCTGACGGTATTGCGCCTGATTCAAACAGAAAAGCCGGACATTGTAATTACTGATATTCGGATGCCTGGAATAGATGGTCTCGATATGATTCGAAAGGCGGAAGCAATCGATGAGCATGTCAGATTTCTGATCATTAGTGGATACAGAAGCTTTGATTATGCCCATATGGCAATAAACCTTGGAGTTAGTCATTATCTTCTTAAGCCGATAGATCATGTGGAATTGGAGGACACATTAAAGCAATTATATTATGAAATAACTGTTATGAAGTGACCTTTGTCAAGGGTTGATTTCAGAAAATTTTATTTTC
>JBJEMO010000095.1:0-2217 GCA_051879715.1 Bilifractor sp. | reverse complement strand
TGACAGAAGTCTCCAAAACTTTTAGCGGGAGTTCGATTCTCTCATCCCCTGCTTTAATAAGCAGATGAAATCCGGCAAATGCTGAGAAATCAGTATTTGACGGATTTTTTTCACCCTCGATCAGACTTAAACCGACAATATGTAACCTTCTCCGGGAACAAAGATGTGAAAAGAAAGTTCCGGATGCAGGCGGTGGGCAAGATCCACAAAGGTTCCCGGGTTGATCTCGTTCACGTGGTACAGGTCCCAGTGCACGGGGATAAGCATGCCAGCATGCGTGTCTGCGGCAAGGGTAATTGCTTCCGTGCTGTCAAAGCAGCCAATAATGTCTTTCACGTTCCTCCGATAGTAATCCCGTCCGTTGACGGGAAGAATCAGTGCGTCGCAATTCATGATTCTGGATTCCAGGCCGTCGTATGGGCAGCAGTCGCCCGAGTGATAAATGGTGGCATGCCCGAAGGATATACGGTAGCCGACTTCCGCAAAGCCGCCCTGTTGATCCGGGTGGAGTTCTTCATGCGCGGCCGGAATCATCGTGAAGGATATTTTATGACCGGGATCGAGTACGGTCGGACTGTCAATGACGGGCTGCAGGATCTGTTTCGCGGGAACGCCGCAATCGGAATAGACGCTGCAGACAGAGGAAGGGCCGATGAAGATGGCTTTGTGGTTCACTTCTGCGATTTTACGGAGCGTCCAGGGATCTGCGTGATCAAAGTGGGCATGAGTGCAGAAAATGAAATCAAGGAAATCAAGACTCTCCGCCTGTATGGGAGCGGGATAGAGCCGTTTCCATCTGACGAGATCGGAGCTGCAGTTTTTGTCCACGTAGTCTGACAGATAGCCGTCAATCATAGTATAGGTGTTCTGGTATTTGATGATGAAACCGACCTGTCCGATGTAAAACAGAGCAGCCTGATTCGGAAGAAGCTCCATGTTTATAATTTTGTCACGCAAATCTGATCGCAATTCTTTCATTTTTGATTCCTCCTGGTATTATTATTCGAATCTGTTTTCTTGAATTTACCTATTGTCCCGTGTCATTGGTTCAACCACGGCGAGCCGTATCTCAAGGAACTCCAGCTTTTCATCGAAACACAGGACGCCGTCCTCTGTGGCGGCTGCGGTTCTTTCGCAGTAACCGGGTGCGGCCGCATTCCGGAGATATAATTCTTCGTCTTCTGTAATGATATCCGGGGAACCGAACCGCACCCAGGCGTCAAAAACGCTTCCCGCGTCCCGGTTGATATAGGTTTCCCGGATACGCCAGGCTCCTTGCGGGAGATTCTCAATTCTTACATGTAAAATCTTAGGCTCTTTGTTGGCAAAGACGGTGTAGCGGTCCGTTCCTGTCATGTCAAATTTTTCCCCATTTGCGTATAGCGTTGAAAAATGCTGATAGTTGTACATAAGGATCTGGTAAGGGCCGTTTTCTTCTGTCATAAAATAGCCGTCGCCTCTTTCCACGAGATCGGAGCCAAGCTTTGCCAGCAGGAAGAAAGTAGCTTGCCTTCGGGATTCCCTTCCGGGTAAAGAGTCCGCCGCCGAAGAACGGCAGCTCCGGAACCGGCGCATCGGACATGAGATCAGTGAGAGACCAGAAACCATAGCTGCTCAGCCGGTCATAGTTGTCCAGAATATTTTTCACGCGGGGCTGGCTGACATTGTCGTTGAACAGGTATTTATTCGGATGCAGAGCAAGAACCCGGGGCATGAAAGACAGCTGAATCCAGGGCTTGAGAGCGATGGAATGCAGAAAATCCAGCACCATATCCACATAGGCAAAATTGTAAACGGGATTTCCGGATGCATCGGCAGCAGCGACGAAGAGGCGGTCGGAAAAAATTCCGTTGAAGCGCAGGTATCGCATGCCTGTATCCTTCTTCAGGCGGAGGAGCATCTGCTGGACATTCGGGAGAAGGGGGTCGTCGGCGGAACCGACGGTCGCCAGATTTTTCCCTTGATCATATTAAAACATAAATGATAAATGGTTTTCAAGACATAAGAGCGGCAGAGAAACTCAAATACCGTATCAGGGACCGGCTGACACTGGTGCATCAAGAGCTGGTTGACATCGGTGCATCAGGGATCGATTGACAGGTGTGTATCAAGGATCAATTGACACCTATCAAGTACAGATTGATTTCTTTTTTTGAAAAATGGATATATATTATGAGCATCGAAGACAAAGGCGTCGGGAGAGGGAAACCTCACCGG
>JBJEMO010000094.1:0-2252 GCA_051879715.1 Bilifractor sp. | reverse complement strand
GTGAACTTTGTCACGCAGGCACTAGTTCTGTCAAGGTGAAGACACTCTATTTTGTCAAGGCAGACCACCTGATTTGTCGGGGCTGTAAATGCTCCCGAGAAAATAAAAGCGATAAACCCATCATGCGGCATGCATAAGCTAAAATGAAAACGGCATCCTCCCAACATGAAATTGGGAGGATGCCGTCTTTGTTTTTATTCAGAAAAGTGATATAATGGAAGTACGTATACTTCAGAAAGGAACACGATAGCCGTTTTTGTTGTTATGAATTGCAGTCATAACACGGCTATCGTCCTCACAATGAGAATTGTATCACATTTTCTTGAAAAAGTCAAGGACGAAATTCATGTAATTACAGGTCTCGAACCGCCTGCCTGCCCCGATTGCGGTCAGATCATGGAGCCTCACGGCAGATGCAGACGGTATGTGCGTATGCCAGGAGGAATCCGGCATACGCTGTCTCTCAGAGTTTTTCATTGTTCCAAGTGCCGTCACTATCATCGTGAACTTCCGGATTTCATGACACCCCGAAAGCATCTCTGCACAGAAGTGATCGCTGCGATTTATGATGATCTGGATAACTATGATGTTGACAACAGCACAATTACCCGTATCCGCCATTGGGTCGAACAGTTCATGAAATTCGGTGCAGCAACGGTCAATCGACTGAAACTGGAACACCCCACTCTCGTGACAAAATACGATGCCACCAGGACATTTGAAACGCTCAAATATTTTGTCAGGGTGGTTGCAAACTCAAATGAGTGGAAGTTCATCAGTTCGCCTGTCATGTCAGGCTGACTTATGCTATGATAGAGGTATCATCACATAAGGAGGTGCCTCTATGGGCATGAAAGACCAGAAGCTGGCAAAGGAAATTGCCGAGCGACGCATGATCATGATTGCGCCGCTGCTCGATGCTGCCTTGCCGCTGGAAGATTACTATGAGAAACGCCGTGAGATTTCCGCAGCGTATGAAGTATCCACCCGAACGCTCCAGCGTTATGTGAATGCGTACAGCGAGTTTGGAATCGACGGTTTGCAGCCAAAGGGCAAAGTGCCGGAACAGAATCCCATTATCTCCAAAGATATTCTTGCGGAAGCGATCCGGCTGCGCCGTGAAGTGCCATCCCGCAGCGTACCGACCATTATCCAGATCCTTGAATTAGAGGGGAAAGTGGAAGCAGGTGTACTGAAACGCACAACATTGCAGCGCGCGCTCGCCAAAGAAGGATACTCTTCTCAGATGATGAAGATGTATCAGGACAACGGATATGCCTCGCAGCGCTTTGCAAGAGTTCATCGCTGTGATCTGTGGCAGGGCGACATCAAGTACGGTCCGACACTGCGGATCGGCGGTAAGGTACAGCCGACATATCTATCCTGCCTGATCGATGATGCAACCCGCTACATCATCCACGCGCAGTTTTACGGAGATATGGAGCAGTCCATTGTGGAAGATACGATGAAAAAGGGCATCCAGAAGTATGGCGTTCCGCGCCGTATCTACTTCGATAATGGCTCTCAGTACCGCACCCATTGGATGAAGCGAGCCTGCGGTCTGCTCGGTATCCGTCTGCTGTATGCCAAGCCGCGTAATCCGCAGGGAAAGGGCAAGCAGGAGCGTTTCAATCACACTGTGGACTCGTTCCTTGCAGAAGTCGATGTAAATCCGCCTGAGAGTATTGAGGAGCTTAACAGACTGTTTGCAGCGTGGCTTTCAGAGTGTTATCACAGCAAGACCCACAGTGCTCTTGGAATGACACCTGAACACGCTTTTAAGAGCGATTCCATGCCTCTGCGCTATCCGGATGAAGCAATCCTCGCAAGTGCGTTCCTGCACTGTGAGACCCGCAAGGTCAACAAGTCCGGCTGCATCAGCTTCATGGGCAAGGAGTATGACGTGGGGCTTCTGTATGCAGGACAGCAGGTCGATGTGGTCTATGATCTGCAGAACATTGCTAAGGTGCGGATTGAGGCAAAGGGGCATGAACCGTTTTATGCTGAACCAGCAAAGGTCGGTACTCATGTTGCAAAGAAGCCGAAACGTGCTGAGATTGACCGTATCCCTGTGGACACCTCACGGCTTCTTGATGCAGTTACCAGAACCGCTGATGAAAAGGAGCGCAGAGCAGTCATCTCATATACGAGAGCTTTGGAGGATGATGAAAATGTATGAGATGTTCTATGAAATGAAACACACGCCGTTTACGCGAGGAATTCCGACCAATGTGTTATACAAAACACGGCAG
>JBJEMO010000093.1:0-2259 GCA_051879715.1 Bilifractor sp. | reverse complement strand
AGATAAAATCCAATGCCTATCGATTGATGACAGATTCTGTGCAAAACACATATGAGGGGGGAACTAAGAACATGAGAGCAAAATGGGAAACGCCAAGAATCAAGGTGGAGACATTTGCGCCGAATGACTATGTAAGCGCATGCTGGGGTGTTGCCTGTAATGTAACTGCAGCCAATCAATATGAAACATCAATTGGAAAGTATGATCCGACGAATTTATTCCATGATGCGAACAACTGCGGTCAGGCTTCCAACCAGTATATCCAGGACAAGAATGGTGATGGAACCATCGATACCATGACAGAAACCGGAACAAAGGGTCTGGGCAATCTGAAGTGCACTCTTTATACGGATGGAACCTACACAACTCATAAATCTTACAGTAGCGTTCGTCCTGGTGACTACATTTATTGGACAACTTCAGCAGGAAGTCGAACCTGGCATCATCAGGGACAGGCTGTAGCGACAGAAACAGCTCATCCAAACCGCTCATAAAAATTCAGACCTGCAGGCAAGAGCTGCAGGTCTTTTTTGAATTCAAATTGGTTTATTTTCTTAAGCAGTGCCTTGTCGGTCTGAATCTCTACATACTCTTTCCAGGCATCGGACTGCCACAACAGATCCCGCGCGCTTAATCCTCCACCACCTCGTGATGCACGGCATCGCCTCTTCTCACTTCCCGTATCCTGCGCTTAAGCTCGGATGCTTCCGCCGGAGTAAATCCATTCTCATCACGTTTTCATGTGTCAAGTTACTGTTTACACCGCCTTTTTGTTACGATTTGACAAAGAAAAAACAGGTTGCATATCTCCCGAAATCTGCTACACTGTTAGTGACAGAGCCCACCACGCATAAGGCGGAAGCTCAGGTGCAAACCACCTGCGCAACAAACGTACTGCGGACCACGGTGGGACTTTTTTTATCTTTGGAGGACTGAAATGGTTAAATTAAAACCGGCCCTTACTTACGAGGAGCAAGTTGAACGCCTCATCACAGTACATAACCTTTCCATAGATGACACAGAAAAAGCGATCCGGACCTTAAAGAGAGTTAACTATTATCGTCTGAGTGCATATGGTATCGGACTCACACAAAAGGAAGATCCTGAAAAATACATAGATGGGATTTCTTTAAGGCACATCCACCGGCTTTATAAGTTTGACAGTCTGTTCCGCAATAAGCTCATTCATGTTATTGAGCAGATGGAAATACAACTCAGAGCTCAAATTTCAAATTATATTGCCCTTAAATATGGTCCCGAAGGATATATAGACGTTAACAACTTTGCCGATAAAAAGACCAGCTCTGGCGAGTCCGTGCATGCAGCTATCCTGAGTAATTTCAGGAAGGAATGTGAACACCAAAAGAAGGTTCCCTTTGTGAAGCACCATATGATTAAGTATGAAGGTCATTTTCCCATATGGGTCGCTGTTGAGTTATTTACTTTCGGTAATCTTTCATCCCTTTACAGCATCATGAAAAATGAAGATCAGCAAGCAATAGCTGATTTATACCATACAAATCGTAAGCACCTAGGAAGTTGGATCCTTGCTCTCGTGGAAATAAGAAACATATGTGCCCACTACAGCAGGTTGTATAATATGCCGCTCAAACAGTCGCCATACCTGTATTCGGAAAATCAGAAATACCGCCGAGGTTCCATAAATAAAGTCTTCCCGGTCCTCCTCGTAATCAAACGCATGCAGAATAACAGCGAACTGTGGAGAGCTTTTGAAAAGAATATTGAGCTCTTATTTGATGAGTATAGTGATGTCATCAGGCTTTCTTTTATAGGATTTCCAAGGGAATGGAAATCAGTATTGTCCGAATAGAAGACTTCTGCCCTTCTTATCAGGTAAACACAAGTAGTAAAACTCTCCCACCAAATCAAAGATTTGGAAGAGCTTCTAAGAAACCGCCCACGGTCGGCCGGATCCGCTATTCACCAGGGCGGGTTCAGCTGCATGGCCGGGACATGCTGTCTTTCGGCAGCTGTCCTCCCTTGCGGAAGCACGGCATGCAATTTCATCCAGGCCGTTTCTTCGTCATCCTCCGGATCAGGAGTTGCGCTGCTCTTGCAGTAACATTCGAGATGAAATCAGGATATTTCCTCCTACCCTTGAGGAATTTCCGTCGTAGGGCCTATTATCTGCAACAGCTCTCACTCCGCCTGCGCCGTTGCCACAACCTCTTTCCTCTGCTTATTCCTCCTCCGTCTCACCCGGCCGTACATTTCATTTTCCATCGCCATGACGTGCTC
>JBJEMO010000092.1:0-67098 GCA_051879715.1 Bilifractor sp. | reverse complement strand
CTTTTCTTTTTCGCGCATCCCCTGGCCCGGGTATGCGGATCTGAGAGATCTTCAATACGTACTGCATAAGCTGCGGATTGCTCTGCTGCTGCGCGCCTGCAGGTATCCGGTCTTTGCGCACCGCGCACCTGGCGTCCGAAACACCTGTCTGTGCTCCTGGCGCTTTGCATTTGAAACACCTGTCTGTGTCCGGGGCGGGCTTATACAGTAAAAAAAGCCCGTATCCTTATGAGATACGGGCGAATGTAATTCGGCATCTGTGATCATCCACACATTTCTTTCTGCTTGCTTTCTATCCTTCTGTGCGGATTCTGAAATAACACCTTGTCGCATCTTCTTTCATCCAGACTGTACTGTTGGTACCGGAGTTGCACCGGTTCGACTGCATTGGCAGGTCGCGGACTTTACCGCCAGTGGGGACTTGCACCCCGCCCTGAAGATCTCTTATGCAATTAACAGTTCTGTACTCATTCAAGTACGTATCCATATTAACCCATGTAATCTGAAATTGCAAGTCTTCACAGAATTATCACAAAAAATTCATTTGTATAGCGACTAATGTTACTATACAATATACAATGTATGAAATAACTTGCGATTCATTTTCAGAAAAAGGAGCGTTCCTCAGATGAGAGACATTAAGAATGACAACCAGGAGAACAATTATGACTTTAACTTTGATGGTCTGGGTGAAGCGATCAAGAAACTGCGCATTGAAAAACGTCTGACACAAAATGAAGTTGCTTCGGAACTGCATGTAACCCCAGGCTATATCAGCAACGTCGAGAACAGCAGAACGGCCATGTCTATTAAGGTTCTATGTTATTTTGCCGACATCTGCAATATTACAGTAGACGAACTGCTCGGTCGGACGATTCCGGAATATCACGAAAACGCGCTCGACAACAAGCTGACTTCCGTGATCCACAGTCTCTCTGATGATGAGAAGGAAAAACTGCTGGACACCATTGCAATCTGGAAGAAATAATACCAGATTCCGTTTCATACGGATTCCATACACTACACGCGGCAGATTTTCCCGGATTATCAGAAGCTGTTCTGCTTCAGATATCCTGCTATCTGATCTGCAAGTGTATTTTTCTCATCAAAAAAATGTACGTACCCTTCGAGAGAAGCCGCCTTCTCGCGGAGGGTCTTGGATTTGTTCCAGATGAAAATCCCGGAACGTCCCTTCCCATTCTTTGCCTCCTGAATCATATTTTCAGCGGCGGAATTACCGTCGAATCCGATGAGGACAGAAGGTCTGCGCTCAAAAATCTCATAATTGAAGCTCTTATAGATTCCCATGCTCTCACTTTCAGTCGACACGCGGATACGCACACCTGCATCATCCAGCCTTCTGCACTCGTCACGGGTCAGCAGGGATGGCACAAAGGCATAAATCTGAAACCCCTTCTCATTATGCTCCAGAAGATATTTCTCATAACCCCGTATACGATTTCCAATGACAAAAAAGACCTCCTCCGGATTCAGGATCTGCAGCAATGCGTCCAGCTGACGGACGCCCTCATCGGTCATTCGCGTCGGCCGCTTCTCGGAATTAAAGCTTCCACCCATCAGAATCACCGGCAATCTGTCCCAGGGAAGTACACGTATCTTATCCTTCAGCTCAGTATTGGCATCCGCTCTCCGGCTTCCACGCAGACGGATTCCGCCGGACCGGGCCTCCGCCTCCTCTATTTTTCCCAGGAAAAATGCATCCAGATCTTTGTCGCCCTGCATCTGCCGCAGTTCTTCCTTCTTTCTGGAGTAGGAAATGTTGCTCTCCTCAATGATTCCTGTCTCCGTCTGCTTCATGCGCATCATCTCTTCCGGTGTAAGCTCGAGAAGCTTTTCCAGAGAAAGCTGCTCATCGATGGAATTCGTGCCATACAGGGCTGCTCCATCTGTCCCCTGCACGCATCGGATACCTGCTGCCAGATACTGGCGAAGCGGATGATTCTCCAGTGCATTCAGGTTGTTCAGCCGCACATTGGATGTGAGCTGGAACTCCAGCACAATATCATTCTCGATCAGGTCCCGGAGCACCTGTCTGCCCTTTTTGGTCTTCAGGCTGTAGGTATACAGTCCATGTCCCAGACGGACATGCGGCATCTTCTGTCCGGGTGCCAGTGAATCCTTCACACACGCGATGCTGTGGGCAATATTGTCCTTCTGACTGTCGTTTTCCCCCGCATGGATCCGGATGACAAAGTCCGGCACCTTTTTCGTGATTTTTACGATTTCCCGGAAGACAGGCTTGAGCGTGATGATATCATTGATCTCCTCACCCACGAAATCACAGCCGGCCACATAGGGATCCAGAGCAACAGCCTGCAGCACATTCAGATTCCTTGTAAGATAATCCTCCGGTGTCACCTGATCCTTAATGATGGTCAGAGGAATCCTTCGGATCGCTGCAAGAAAACGGATCATAACGCCGGTTTCCCGGTAGATCTTCGGCATGATTTCATGCACCTCCTGCAGCATCTGCAGCGATTCGTATTTCTTGACCAGTGTGGTGTCGCTGATTTCCGCATAGCAGATTCCCTGCTTCTGATAGCTTCTTGCAATCCAGAGGAGATCATCCTGAAAAATCGTATTGTGATGATAGTCCGGACTTTCTCCGTCCTTGAGCATCTGCATCAGGGCACCCTGCACATCCTGATCCGGAATCTGTCCGATACCGGAGAGGGGAATCCGATCCTCACTGTCCCGCCCCTTTGTAAAAATATATCGGTACAGATACACCTTTTCCAGATTCGTAAAAACCGCCTGCCCATCCTTCAGAATGGCAAGGGATGTCCGTATCTTCACAATATTCTGGGCAGCATTGTCCAGATTGTTGAGAATCAGATCTGCGAAATTGATGAATGTATTGTCATTGATCTTCCTGTCCAGATATTTTCCCTTCAGATCAGAGCTGGAAAACTGCTTTGCAACCTTCGCTCTCTGAAGCTCCAGCCGTTCCATCTGAACATCTGTAAGAGACAGATTCAGTTTGCGTACATAGTAGAGGGGATACATGATCTGATGATAGATGCCGAGCGCAATCAGAATATCCGGCGCCAGATTGCCATTCATATGGGTGTGCAGGTCTGCACGGAACTTATATTCCTTTCGGATGTAGGTCTTGAAAATGGTCTTGGAAAGATCCAGCCGGTAGTCCACCGTCTGACTCATCAGTGTTTTGGAAATTGATGGGATCGAGGCCTTCATCTCGATTCTTCCATCCTGGTAGATGTTGGCCACCTTCGTATTACCAAGGCGGAAAATGTACACTTCCTCGTTATTGGCGTCAATATAACAAGGCACCTCCCCGCGGATCACGAGGAGGCCCTTATCATTCTCAGAAAGCGGAAGTGCGCAGAGCTTTGCCAGATTCCGGATCAGATTGCCGGAATGGTGATTCGGCGTCTCCAGCTCATAGCAGAGCTTTCCAAGGTCCCAGTACAGATTGACAATAATATCCTTTTCATTATCCAGAAAAAAGCAGGTGAAATATGTCATGGCTTTATCCGGCAGCTCCCATCCCGTCTTCGCTGTTCACGGAACCATCTCCCGTCTGTCCACTATTCCCATAGTAGGATGCATCAGAATAGCCTGTATCCGTGTTTGTGCCATCATTATAATTATTGTTATAAGTATTGTCGTTATTATAGGTGTTTCCCGCATATTCCTGACCGGTATTACCTGAATCATAGGAATACCCGTTACCTTCATATGTCTGATTTGTTCCTCCGGCATCCTGGCTGTATGTATTACCGGAATCGTACACTGTATCGTTGCCGAATGCACCATCTCCACTGCTGCTGTAGGTACTGTCCGTGGAAGTTTCAGTTTCATCAGCCTTCGCTGCAACCTCCGCAAGCAGTTCATCCAGGTTATCCGGAAGAGCCTTGCCATACAGATAATTCTGCAGATAAGCGCTGTTCAGATCAAGATTCGGGACCAGAACAGACATACCGTCAATCTGTCCCTCCGTAAATGTACCATCAACCGGAAGCCGATAGGTTTCAACCGTTGTCATCTTGTTGACTGCCAGTGTCTTTACAATACTGAGAAGCTCGTCCTTGCTCAGATCCGTCGTGATACATGGGAAGATCTTGGATGCAAGAGAAAGCAGCTTGGATGTGCTCAGATCCTGCACCTTCTTGTAGGCTGCCATGATGACCTTCTTCTGTCTCTCTGTCCTGTCATAATCGGAATTGCCAACATACCGCATTCTCGCATAGCAGAGCACCTGGTTTGGCGTCAGCGTATTCACGCCTTCCTTCAGACCCCATGCTTCATTGACATCCGCATTGTCATCTGCAGACCCCAGTCCCTCGTTGGCATTCATATAAGTCGCCTCATCATAGGTCAGTTCCAGATCAAGATTGCCTATTTCGGTGAGTGCCTCGAGGAACCCGTCAAAATCGACCTCTACATTTCCATCGATATCCGCACCGAAGTTCTGCTCAATCGTTGTATCCAGAAGCTTCATCCCACCAAAGCTGTAAGCCGCATTGAGCTTATTCGCCTGATAACCCGGAATCTGCACGTACATGTCCCGCATCAGGGATACAAGCTTGATCTTATTTTCCTTGGTATTGATGCTGCACAGAATCATGCTGTCGGAACGCTGACCGCTCTCTCCCGTCCTGGCGTCCTGCCCGATCAGCAGAATGTTCTTGATATCCTGATCCTTCATAACCTCGATATTGTCTGTATCGCCCCAGTCAATATCCTGTGCAGTCAATGTATCCTGTGACGGATCGCCATCCTGATCAAATGTTTCCGAAGTGGCAGTCTTATTCACAGAGGCAGAAACGAAGTTGATCTGTCCCAGCAGGCCCTGGGCATAGATGACAGCAAGAAGGCCTCCTGTAACGATCATCGCAATCAGAAAAGAAAGAACGGACGCGCTTCTTTTTTTCTTTCTTTTCCCGGAACGGCCGGATGCCTCACCGCTGCTGCGGGATGGTTTTCTCCGGTCATTATGGTCCTGATGTCTCCCGGATGTCCTCCCGGATTTTTTCCTCTGCTGTTTCCTGGAATAGTCCTCCGCGTAACGGTCCAGGTCAAGATCCAGATAGGAGTCCTCATCCGGGTATTCATCGTCCAATTTATCATCAGACCAGTCTGTATACTCGTTTCTATGCTGTCCTGTATGTTTATTAGACATAAATCAATTCCTTTTCATACATAATATGGCAGAGGCGCCATCGTGCATGCTTGAGCCTCTCAATAGCCTCTACAGAAAAATAACCTATTGATGATACCATAAAAGTATCAGATCAGAAATAAAATTTGCATAAATTCACATTTTTATCATATTTCCGGAGGAACCGGACACATCCGTTTTGCAGACAGAGGTGCCCCGCAATGCGTTATAACGCTGCTCCAGCTCCTGATAGCGTGCATCGTAGCGCCGGAATGCTTCTGCATCCGTATCCTCGCCGGTCTGCTCCATTCTCTCCCGGAGGATCCGGTGTTTTCTCTCCATGGAATGCAGCTTCTGCCGGATCTCCTCAGCCTCCCTGACTGCGCGGTATCTCTGAAGAATCTCTTCAAAATTTTCCCGGTATTGTCCAAGAGCCTCTGCACACACAATGCCTGCCACAGATACATCATCCCCGCTTCCCTTTCTGGTGAATCCCGGAAGCATATTATGTAAATAAGTCTGAAATTCCTCACCGGGCATCACACCGATTTCATGTGCCAGACTGATGTAAAATGCATGCGTACCATCCATGTCATCAAAGGAATCCTCGACTCCATCACTGCCCAGAAAACAGGCGCATACAGGATCTTTTGAGAGATCGATGACTGCATGCCGGAAGCTTTCTGCCGCATCCGGATCAGAAAGTGAGGTCGTCACATTCTCGTGACAGCGGGAATCCCAGGGGATCGGCTGATCAATCGTCCCATCCGCAAAAATCACCTCACAGCGTCCGTCACCCTGCTGCAGAAGGATGAGGGCCTCCTGCGTCATCAGTGCAGCAATCAGCGTAGTTCCATAAGCATGGGCCAGCTCGCTTCCCTGCGTGTAATAATCCGCATACATGCCTGCCGCTTCGAGCTCTGCGTCTGTCAGGGGCGCCTCATGCAGATCATCCTGACATTTCATCCGCCACAGCATCAGCATCGTATCCGTCAGCCTCTTGAGCTCTGTACCAGCAGTTCTTGGCTGCAGGAGGTCCCGGATGTCATTTTTTTCATACCGACCATCCGGAGTATTCTGTTCATCCGGAGTATTCTGTTTTTCCCGATCTGACGATTCCTTCTGTCCTGACTGTTTTACCTGCTCTGGCTGTTTCTTCAGCCCGGACAGGCCTTTCTGCGCCGGCTGTGCGTTCTGTCCGTGCCATCCTTCCTGGGCCGGCTGTGCGCTCTGCCCGGACCGGTCTTCCTGCGCCAGCTGCTCTTCCTGCCCATCTGGCAGATAGGACTTCGCGAATTTCTGCAGACAGGCCAGCGCCACTTCCACTGCAAAACGCGCACCTCTGGCGCTGCGCACACAGGTCGGGTCACCATGCCCGTCTGCGATTGCTGCAATATGAAACTGTCCTGAAGGGTCCGACCAGGTATCTGCATAATCCTCACAGCCGATCTGCCTGGCGATATGCAGGTAGCCCTGTGTCACCTCACGGAATGTTGTAAAATCGATAATGTTCATTTTCACCTGATTACTATGATGCAACTGATTCCGGGTCATTCCCAGTCGCTGTCATCATCCCAGTTATCGTCTTCCGATGCAACCGCATGTGCGTCATTGCTGGTCACTTCAACCTTGATGTTGTGATCAACATCCTTCTCCTCAATCACGCCCTCCTCCATCGCAGACTTCACAATGTCCGCTCCGGATAAGGCCTCCGTACTGGTTCTGGACTGGCTGGCAAGGGTTGAAGAGGTAACGGATACAAAGCGCAGCAATCTGGCAAACAGCTCCAGATCGCTGGTCCGGATCACTGCCTCGCTGTTACCCACAATGTTCGCGATCATCTGTGTATCAGCGTTGTCACCGATCGCAAATCCGATCTTGGCTGCCCGTCTGAACCATTTGTTCTCGTTGATCTTTGCAAGGGCCTTCTTGTAATCATCTGTGGGGAAACCGTCCGTCATGAAAATGATGACGGGCAGATAAGCGCCGGTCATGGACTTCAGAAACGCATGGCGGGACAGCTTGTCATCCAGCTCATTCAGCGCGGCCCCCATATCTGTCAGACCACCGGCAGACATATCCTGCCAGATAAAGTCCTCCATGTCCTCCGGCCCGTTCGGCTGCAGCCATTTGCAGCCGCTGTTAAACTCCAGAACACCGATCTTCAGCTGCGCATCCGCGTTGCTTACCGCCTGGTCCTGCAGCACCTGGACCGTTTCCTCCATTGCGCGGTTCAGCGTTGCGATCGGTGTTCCGGTCATACTGCCTGATGTATCCAGTACATAAAAAATATTCAGAACTCTCCTTGGTGTTGGCTCAAGGTCCTGTGGTGTTGGCATCTTCAGATCCTCCGATCTAACTTCAATTTCTGCTATTTATTGACAATCGCATTTTCCAATAAACGTAATCACGCTCAATAGATATATAATCTGCATTAACCGGTTGCTGACATGCTATATGTCCTCTTCGTCATATTGGCATAAAGAGCCGTAAATCACATACATGTGTTCATCAGCCTTCCGGCTCGTGATTTGCCTCAATCCGTATCTCCCGGTCCTCTATGGTAAAACGGATGCCGTCCTTCATGGGAATAATCTCTCCGGCACCTACCGGACGGCTCTTGCCGCTTGGCGTCACAGCCTTCCAGGTCTTGTCGGTCATATTCTTCAGTCCCAGCTTTGCAGGATCCGACCTGCTGCTGACCACCCACCCTGTGGGCCTGAGCGCATCCTCAGAATTGCACACCCCGGCCTGACACCGGTAGATGCGGGTTCCTGCAATGCCGGGAATGCTGTATTCCGGGAAAACAATCCGGTAAGGAACGGAAACGATCGTACCGCAGCGGTCACAGCGGGCCGGCTTTCCGTTTTCCGTAAAAATTTCATTCCCGCAATTACAGGAGACGATGTCACTGCGGAATCGCACAAGATTCCGGATCCAGTCACTCTCCGTCGGACGGGCATTCGGATTTTCCAGTGCCTTCTTCCCGAAGGCACGGATAAAGATGTCCTTCATATAATCCGGCAGGCAGGGCCAGACACGCAGGGTATTCCTGTGGATCACCGGATCCGGCGCGTTGCTGTGGTTATCCGGATCCATGATAAAGACAGGATCGCTCCCGTACAGCTTCTCCTGCAGCTCCGGTGAGAGACGTGGCACCAGCGAGCGCTTTCCCTCCAGCGGATGGTTCAGGCAGAACAGGATGAAGAGAATCACAGACATGGAAAAACGGTCACTCAGGGAATCCGGCATCTTCTTGTTCTGCACGATCTCCGGTGCGATATACCGCGGTTTCCCGAGAATACCGGTCTGTGTGCCGTTGGGCGCTACATTATCGTTGTCGCAGATTTTCACATCCCCGTTCATGGGGTTGATGAAAAAGTTCCCGTCATTCATATCCTGATAGCTGTAACCCTTCCCATGCAGCATGCGGAAAGCAGACACAATTTTCAGAGATGCATCGATGATTGCCTTATAGGATCCGAAGCGGGTCCGCAGAAGCATAAAGTCTGAAATCTCATAGTACCCCTTGGGCTTTAAATCCATCACATAACCGAAGGTGTGGTCCACCCGTTCTGTGAGGTCCAGCGGCCACAGAAACTCGCGACTGGGCGAACCGTTTCGCACATTGTTCTCCAGATTGCGGTAAAAGGCATCCGGATCCTTGCCGCATCCCGTCCGCTTGTACCATTTCAGGGCCTTCTCCTCTCCCTTGTAATCCACAAGGTATACAAAGCCCTGCCCGCCTTCGCCAAGCTTCTTCCTGATCAAAACCTCTGCGCCTGACACCGTTGCAATTCTGCTGCCAGGCTCCAGTTCATTATTCATGTATAAACCTCCCATATTCCACTGAATTATAGCAGATACACGCACGAATGTCGAATCCGGCGGATTCTGTGGTATAATGTGCCTATGCATACACGACCACTTTACGTACACATCCGAAAAATCCTGCAGATATCCGGCGCAGATATCCTGAAAGAGCCAAGGCGCTTCTATGCCTTCCTGATGGATCTGGCCACAGACCATCCGGAGGATGTCCGCTGCATCGTGCAGAACTGCGATGAGCGCTTTCTGAACCGCTTTTATCGAATGCGGAAGAGCAGCATGTCCGAAATCAGAAAGGCAGTCGATGGCGCCTCGTCATACCTTCATACGGAGAGATCACTTCCCCTCAAGGACGCTGAAAAAATTGCGCTTGCCTTCGGCATGGGCCTTGCCTCCTATCTGCACCCGGATGAAAAATGGCCGACAGATGCTCCCCGACAGTCTCGGGCGCGAAAAACTTCCGTTTCATCTGTCACAGTTTCATCCGCTGCTGTTTCTGCCGCTGCAGGCCAGGCCAATGCTGTTCCATCCTCAATGCACAATCCGAATTCAGTCAGCCAGGGACACAAGGCACCGTCAAAAACCGCAGGACGCATACAGTCTAAGGCAGCGCCTCTGACCGAACGCCAGAAGCAGAGGGAACGGGAAGAGCTTCGGAAGTCCATGGAGGCTGAAGCAGAGCTTGCACGAATTCGTGAACAGGCAGTGCTGCAGGGCAGGCAGAAGACAAATGCCGACCGTTCTTCTACGGGAAAATCTCCACAGAAAAACTGGGAGTCACAGCGCTGGATCCCTATCTGGGAACAGCAGCCGATCGGAAGCTCCACGGCAAACCGCGCTTCCCAGGCAGCACTTCCCGTCCGCAGGAAAAAGCCGGAACCGGAAGAGCCCCGGCAGATGCGCAAATCAGAAGCCGTTCTTTCGAATGAGCGGGATGCAAGGAGAAAGCTGCATGAGGAGACCATGCGCATGTTCCGCCGGAATCGTAACACGGAGATGTCTTCACCTGCACCGGAAGAAACTTCCTCTGCACCGCAAATTCCTTCTTTCAAGAATGGGCAAACATCGACATCGGAAAGCACACAGGTATTCCCTGTACGACATAGCACTCCGTACGACCCGGCTCTCTCAGACAGCGCGCTACAGGCAGATCTGAAGATCACAACCGCCGGTGGGGATGTTCTGCGAAGGGTAATGAAGGGTGCAAAGCTCCCAATCCAGCTGACAATCTATCCGAGAAATCAGCGCACATTCTCCGACGGCATTTGTCTGTATGAGGGACATCGTCTGAAATACACCCTGACGGAGGAAGCGGCGCAGAACAGCGAAGGCAAGCGGCTCATCTTCACCTACACGGCAGACGGTACGATTGCGGACGCGGTTCTTTATGGTGCCGGATCCGGAAAGACCTATTCTGTACAGGTGCAAAAAATGTCTGAGTTGTTTTAATAATACAGAAAATGAATGATATCTTTTATTTTCGTTTCTTTCAGATGTGGATTTTGAAGGAAGCCTTGCATAAAGCAGGCAGAGCTTTCATAGCCCGGTCGTCATTCGCAAACCGGCTGTAACAAAGATTTATCCTTCGATTATGAAGCTGCGGAACTCCTCAGGCGCTTTGCGCCTTCGTCAAACAGTCCTCGCCTTGTACTTCTTTGGCTATGGCGGATAAATCTTTGAACAGCCGGTAATGCTCTGACAAATGGTCTATGAAAGCTCTGCCTGCTTTTCTGTAGGTCGTGGCTATCAAAAATTATTAAAAAAAGAAGCCACGCAATTATCCGAAGGAAGATGCGATAACTTCTTTTTGACCTTTTATAAAATATACTTTCTTGTGCTGCTGATATCTGAAAATGTTATTCCGGATCAGGCTTTCTTCTCACTTGTTCTGAAAATCACCTTTCGATAGTTCTTCAGACCGGAATACAGTGCTACGCCGAGAACGCCGCAGCCGACGACCTCCCCGATACCGACGGTCAGCATCATGAACGGGATCGGAAGCTGAATACCATAGGCGAAGCGGAGTACAAAGGGAACAATAACGGTATTCGCAAGGATCGGCGGGAGTGTGCAGAACACCGGATTTTTTTTACGAAGCATGCGGGTTCCCACCGCTCCGATCAGAGTCGCAAGACTTCCGAATATTATGTCCGGAAGAACGGCGCCTCCTGTAATATTACCGATCAGGCATCCGACGAAGAGGCCCGGAATAGCTGCGGGTGTGAACACCGGCAGAATAGTCAGTGCCTCTGCGATACGGATCTGCACCTGTCCGAATGATATCGCGGAGAACACATAGGTGAGCACAACATAAATTGCTGCAATCATGGCGGCCTGTGTCAGGAAGACAATACTCTCATGTCCTGATCTGGTGTGCTCCTTTTTCTGCAGTTCTGTGCAATCGGATGCATCTTTGCCTGGTTTCTGAATAGCGTTATTCATTTGTCAATCTCCTTTAGTTTTGTTTTTTCCGTCAGGAAGGTCTCGAACTGACGTGGGCGCAATTGCCGTGACCGTATTGTAGCACATTTGCAATGCCAAAGTGAATACCCAATGACCGATTCAGGTGAGATATCATGCTTTATCGATGCTTTCCAGAGGCCTGACAGGCCAATGAACTGTAACACCCTATGCGAATATTGAATATCAGTTTCTGTGGTCGCACTTCTCACATTGCGCCAGAAGATTATCTGAATTTTCCTTATAGAATATTCCTGACCATTCACAGATGCTCTGCAGTATCGGAACGACCGATTTTCCCTTATCCGTCAGAGAATACTCCACTCTGGGCGGGATCTCATTATAGGATTTTCTCCTGATCAGCTTGTCGCGTATCAGTTCCTTGAGCGTGGTTGCCAGAACCGCATCCGTAATGTTCCGCATCTCTTTCCTGATCCCACTGTAACGCAGCGTACCTTTTGCATTCAACACACAGAGCACTCTTGACTTCCATTTTCCACCAAAAACCTCAATGCCATATTCAAGCGGGCATCTGATGTCCTCTTCCATTTTCTTCTGATACATATTGTACACCTCCGATTCTTTGAAACAGCCAGATGGTGATTTCATTTTGGAATTTCTTTTGAAATCTCATTTAGATTTACGTTTACTGAAATATCTGAATTCCATTTGGTTTTACGTTTACTCTGATATCTGGATATCTGAATTCCTCTTATTTTTCGCTTACCGTTATAGCAGAAACTTCTGTATTTCTCAATACTATGCAATTTATGAGTGACTAATAAATTTGCTTATATCTTCACCTGCAAAAGAAATCCTGCTATCTTAAAGTCACGCTGAAGCGCGGAACACAAACACAGCAGTTTTCTATGACAGACCACTCCGGCCGTGTAAAACAAATATGATTGCTTCTTTGTCCGTGTCACTCCGCGATGAGGCGTATAAACAGATGGAATTGCTTTCAAGATTCAGGAGGAAAAATTATGTTGAACGAAAATGTAAAGAAACTGCTTAAGGAATCTATGTGGGATATCGCTACCTGCTCTGACAATGAGCCGAATGTGGTTCCTGTCGCTTTCAAGGATGTGACCGATGACGGAAAGCTGCTAGTTGGTGATGTGTTCCTGGAAACCACGCTGAACAATATCAGAAAGAATGGCGGAAAGCTTGCAATTTCCGTTTACGATGCCCGGAATCTTGAAGGCTACCAGATCAAGGGAACCGCTGAATATGTAACAGACGGTGATGTGGTAAATACCTTCAAGGCTATGGTTGAGAAGATGTTCAATGGCGCGGCAACGGCCAAGGGCGCTCTGATCATCACACCGGAAAAGGTCATCGTAACTACACCAGGTGCTGACAACAAGAAGGTTCTCTGAATTTTGTATTTCGGCAGGAGTCATCTCCTGCCTTTTTTGAAAGGATCTTTTGTATGAAGGCTGTCATTGATCAGGAAAAATGTGTGGGTTGTGGTGCCTGTATCATAAACTGTCCTGTAAAAGCCATCCACATGCTGCCCGGATGGCATGCCGAGGTTGAGCCGGAAAAATGCATCGGCTGCGGAACCTGCGTCCGGATCTGTCACAGAGAGGCACCATATCTCATCGGGACTCCTTCTGAAAAATGAGCCCTCTTGTTTTACGCCGTCCTTTGCACTACAATTTATCCATAAAAAAGCATACATGCTATATCACTGAAAACAAGACGGACATAATATTTCACTGAAAACATAATAAGTATGATATTTCACCGGAAACATGATATGCATGATATTTCGTTGGAAACATGATATGTTGCATATGCTTTACAAAATATTTATGCGTGAATAGGGAGGATATGTAATGAAGGACGGTTTTATCAAGGTTGCGGCAGCAACGCCTGATGTTGTGGTAGGTGACTGCACCGCCAACGCTGACGCGATTCTGGCCTTAATCCGGGTTATGGAAAAGGAACACGCAAAGATCATGGTTTTTCCGGAGCTCTGTCTGACCGGATACACCTGTCATGATCTCTTTCTGCAGGATCTTCTGATTGAACAGGCGAAGGAACAGCTGAACCGCATTCTGAAGGAAACCGAGAAAACGGATGCGCTGATCCTGGTCGGTCTTCCCTGGGAGCTGCGTGGGAAGCTGTACAACGTAGCAGCCGTCATGAACCACGGCCGTCTGCTGGGTTTGGTGCCGAAGAAGAACCTTCCTACCTACAATGAATTCTATGAGCGCCGGCAGTTTACACCCGGCCATGAAAACGTCGAGTGGCTGGGTTCCATGGTACCCTTTGGCATGAATCTTCTCTTCTGCTGTGAGCAGGTACCCCGGCTGAAGGTTGCCGCTGAGCTGTGCGAGGACCTCTGGGTGCCATGCCCGCCGAGCATCTCCCACGCTGCCTGCGGTGCCACCATCATTGCAAATCTCTCTGCAAGCAACGAAATGATCGGAAAGGATACCTATCGAAGGGGTCTGGTCTGCCAGCAGTCTGCAAGTCTTGTCTGCGGATACATCTATGCCTCTGCCGGTGAGGGCGAATCTACCCAGGACCTTGTCTTCGGCGGCCACAATCTCATCGCTGAAAACGGCACGCTACTTGCAGAATCCAAACGATTCCGGAACGGCATCATCTACTCAGAAATCGATGTCAGTCGTCTGACAGCAGAACGGCGGAGGACCAGCACCTATCCGGATTTTGAAACCGCCTGCGCGAGCGGGTCACAGGACGGTTCCTTTGCAGGTAAGACCGCAGCGCTTTCCAGCACAATGCCCATCGGCGCATCAGGATGGGTACTGGGCGACCATGTCTGCGTTCCCTTCCAGCTCCATATGGAAGAAACCGTGCTCAGCCGAACCTTCGCACCGCATCCCTTTGTTCCGGAGGATCCCGCAACGAGAAACCAGCGCTGTGAGGAAATCCTGACCATTCAGGCTATGGGGCTGAAGAAACGGCTGCACCATATTCATGCATCCCATGCGGTCATCGGCATCTCCGGAGGACTGGATTCCACACTGGCTCTGCTTGTGACGGTAAAGGCCTTTGATATGCTCGGTCTTTCACGAAAAGGAATCCTTGCCGTTACCATGCCCTGCTTCGGTACAACGGACCGCACCTATCAGAACGCCTGCACACTGATTGAGGAGCTGGGTGTCACCTTCCGGGAAATCCGGCTCAACGAATCTGTCACACTTCATTTCCGTGATATCGGGCAGGACATGACCCGTCATGACGTCACCTACGAAAACGGGCAGGCCAGGGAACGCACACAGGTACTGATGGACCTTGCCAACCAGGTTGGCGGCATCGTCATCGGGACCGGCGATCTCTCGGAGTTGGCACTCGGGTGGGCCACCTACAACGGTGACCATATGTCCATGTATGCCGTAAACTGCTCCGTCCCGAAAACGCTCGTCCGTCATCTGGTCCGCTACTACGCGGATACCTGCGGCGAAGAAAAGCTCTCCTCCATCCTGCTGGATATTCTGGACACCCCGGTCAGCCCGGAGCTTCTGCCGCCGGAAAACGGCGTGATCTCCCAGAAAACCGAAGACCTTGTCGGCCCCTATGAGCTGCATGATTATTTTCTCTACTACATGCTCCGTGCAGAATTCACACCTGCCAAGATCTACCGTATCGCCAATCTGACCTTTGCGGGAAAATATACAGACAGAACCATCCGGAAATGGCTGAAGAACTTCTACCGGAGATTTTTCTCCCAGCAGTTCAAGCGCTCCTGTCTCCCCGATGGGCCAAAGGTGGGTTCTGTCGCCCTCTCTCCCAGAGGCGATCTCCGGATGCCCAGCGACGCCAGCGCCCGGATCTGGCTTGACGAAATCGATAAATTCTGCATACCCGAAGAAAGCCTGGAGGAAAGTGCACGGAAGCACAGCTGGGGCCAAACCCAGGGTTTGATTGGCTCATTTCCTTCTGACTTCATGGAGGACAGGAATCAGCCTTCATGGAACGAGGTAACCAAACGGGAAGATTTTTAATGAATGATATCTGACTTCCAGATTGAACATGGAGTCACAAAAAAGCCGCCTGACATATGACTGCAACAATACCCCCAAGTAGGTTTCATTTTTCAATGTCCTACTTGGGGTAGCATATCAGTCACACGTCGGGCGGCTTTTTGTTCTTTTTCTCTGATTATCGTCTTTTCTTTACGCTCATTTCAACAATCATGTTATTGTGATACTTGGCTTACTGTGCATGTAAACCATGTACCTTGTCATAAACCTCCTGCATGGTCTTATCCAGCTCCGCCGTTGCCACTGAGCATTTGGTCAGACCGTCAGACAGTTCCTTCAGCTGCTCATCCGTGAGCTGCTTCTTGTAACGCAGCTTATGCTCCAGACTCGCCCAGAAATCCATGGCAATGGTGCGAAGCTGCACCTCGGCGCGCATCATCTTCTTGCCCTCCTCTGTAAAGATCGGAACTTCCACGATCAGATGCAGACTGCGGTATCCGCTCGGCTTTGGGTTAGTGATGTAATCTTTTTTCTTGATCAGTGTGATATCATCCTGCTCCAGGAATTTATCCGCAAGCATATAGATATCATTCTGGAAGGAGCAGATCACACGGATTCCTGCAATATCATCCAGATTCTTCTGCATTGACTCAATGCTCAGCGGAAGATTCTTGGCATGCATCTTGCGGATGATACTCTCCGGGCTCTTGACCCTGGTTCGGATGGACTCAATCGGATTCGCGTCATACTTCACGGAAAAACGCTCGTTGAGCACCTTGAATTTCGTCTCAATCTCCATGCATGCACACTGGTAATCCGCGAACATTCTGCGTACCGGCTCGATCTCAGCATCCGCCAGATCCAGAAAAGAATCAAAGCTGATCCCGCCAGAGGGAAAATTGTCACGCACCCCTTCTGTACACGCATCAGCTTCATAATCTGCGGGTCTAAATCCGCCATATGCAAATCCCCCAATCATTTCCTTCATTAAGATTTTGTAAAATCAAATCCGATCCATATTCAGCATGGAACGTTAACCTGCGCATCCTATGATACTGGTGTCAGAAGGTAAATGCGAAAGAAATTGTCTTAAAATTCGAACATTTGCAGACATGCCAGAAGTACTTGGTGATGAAATTTTGCGTTGTTCAGAAAAAGTCAACTGTTTGAACTGCACAAGTGCAGCGAGTTTTGACTTTTTCTGAACGACTTTAGCAAAATTGATGAACCATAGTACTTCTTGCATGTCGAAACAGTGAGAATTTCAAGACAATTTCATGCATATACACCACTTATCCCTGACATCATCCCCCATTATTTGTAGACACCGTTAATGGTAACAGTAAAGGTTACCTTCTTGCCGTTCAGATCGGATACACCGTAATTCTCCGGGAAGGTCACTTCGATATCAAAGGTCTCACCGACCTTGTGTCCCTCAACCTGATCTTCAAACCCATCAATGTAGGTACCAGATCCAAGCTCCAGGTCTGTGCCTGCTCCGTTTGTGCTTCCGCCGTCAAAGGCCTCTCCGTTCAGATAACCGGTATAATCAATGTTGACCGTATCTCCCGCCTTTACAACCGTTCCCGCTGTCTTGTCCAGCGTAGTCGCGGAAGAAGATGTGGACGCAGCAGATGTTGATCCTGTACTCTCGGAAAGAACAGCGCCGGAAGAGGAAGCAACACTCGAACCTGTACTATCCTTCTTGCCAAACAATCCGCTTGTAGCCAGCACACCGATGGTCACTACGGCGATCACCGCCACTACAATGACGATCGGCACAACCTTCTTCACCTTCTGTTTCCGTGCCTCTGCCGCTCTTTCCTTTGCCCGGCGTTCCTGTGCCATTTTACGATTTTCTTTTTTCATAAAAAATCCCTCTCAACTGTTTTTTACAAACAATTATAGAGGGATTTTGTGAACATCATGTGACAAAATATGTACACCTGCGGATGGTTTCAGCTAAAAGCAAAGCCATCCGCAGCTTATTCCATAAATACTGCCTGAGGTACCATCTGCAGGACATACAATCAACCACCGCTGTTTTAGCCGGCGTCAGATCAGTTGCTGCTGTCTGTGCTGTCTGTATTGATGCCGTCTGTGGTAATGACAAACTTCACGGTTCCTTCCATACCGTCTGAGATACCACTGTAGTTGGTATACTGGAGGTCATCAGATGTCAGCGCCTGCAGACGATCCTGTACATCATCCAGATCGTCCAGTGCACCGCCGAGACCGTCTGTGATCTTCTTGATGCCCTCATCATTGTACTTCTTTGTTCCGTCCTTCAGCTCCTTTGCGCCATCGGTCAGCTGCTTCAGACCATCGACTACCTGGCTGCTGCCGGTTGCAAGCTGGGATGCGCCGCTGCCGAGCTTCGAGGTACCGCTCTTCAGCTCACTGCTCTTGCTGTTCAGCTGAGATGTGCCGGAAGCCAGTGTCTTTGCACCGGATGCCAGCTGAGATGCACCGCTTGTCAGTGCGGAGCTGTTTGCATTCAGCTTGGAGGTTCCTGCATAAAGGGTGGAAGCACCGCTGGAGAGCTGAGATGCGCCACTGGAAAGCTGGGATGCACCGCTGTTGAGCGCCTTATTATTGCTGGTCAGCTTATTCAGACCGCTCACAAGCTGGGAAGCTCCGGTGCTTACCTGCTTAGAACCGGAAGCCAGTGTAGATGCACCACTTGCTGCCGAAGAAGTTCCATCTGTATAAGACTTAACGCCCTGGGACAACGTAGAAGCACCACTTGATAACTGAGAAGCGCCATCCTTCAGGCTCTCGCTTCCGTTTTTAAGTGCCTTTACACTTTCACTATTACTGTCCAGTTTGGTAGCACCATCGTTGATCTTACTAACTGCGTTACTCAACTTATCCATTATTTGTGTCAACTGAGTCGCACCGGCAGTCGCACCGGCATTCAGTTTCTGTGCACCTTCGTAAAGCTGGCCAACACCAGTGACCGCTTTACCCATCCCTGCTTGTAAATCGTCCAAATTCTGCTTTGAACCTGCTGCGGTTTGTTTAATGCTATTAATCTGCCCATCTACCTGACTCTTCAAGGCATTAATTCCACGCACCGTTGCGCCAATACTGTTGGATAAAGTCGAAATCTCCTGATTGTAGGTTGCCGCCTGTGTATTATAAGTGCCCGCCTGAGTATTGTAAGTACCTGCCTGACTATTGTAAGAACTTGCCTGAGTATTGTACGCACTAGGATCATAAGCGCTAATCGCTGAAGCTTCGTTCGCAAGGTTGCTCTGTGCCTGCTTTAAATTCTTAATTGCGGAGGCATTGATTGTCGGATCAAGAGAATCTATCGCATTCTGAATCGCCGTCTGCGCTGCAGAGATGTCTGAACTATCTACTGTCGGTGCTGTCGGTGCTGTTGTCGGTGCTGTCGGCGCTGTCGGCGCTGCCGGTAACTTATTTAACTGATTCTGCACCCCGCTCAACGCTGTAGCAATCTTACCAAGGTTATCACTGACATACTGAAGCTTACCAAGAGAATCAGTTGTTGATGTGCTTGTCTGGGTAATCAAAGCATTTACACCCGTCTGCAGCATTGACATCTTATCATTCAAATCTTTAAGGTTCGTTTCTAATGCGTTTGCACCGTTCACAAGATCTGTCATATCGGCAGCTGAACTGCTACTGCTCACTTCTGTATTCAAAATACTAATAGCACTGGCCAGCTTACTAACTCCATCTGTATATTGTTTAATACCCTCATCCAAACTCGTTGCGCCCGTGCTGAGCTGATCCGCACCGTTCTTGAGACTGTTTGCTCCATCGATCAGTGCCTGATTATTATTGGTCAGCTTTTTTAGTCCACTCACCAGCTGATCCGCACCGGAGGATACCTGTCCAGCGCCGTCGGAAAGTTTGCCGGCTCCCGTTGCAGCCTGTGAAGTGCCGTCCGTATAGGATGTGATACCGCTTGCGAGCTGATCAGCACCGCTCTTTGCGCTCTTGGCGCCATCGGAAAGGCTCTTTGCGCCGCTATTGACCTGTGATACGCCGTTTGTATAGGTGCTAAGACCCTTGTTCAGCGTATCTGCGCCGCTCGACAGCTGACCGGCACCGGTATTGACCTGAGATACACCATCTGTATAGGCATTGACGCCGGATGTCAACTGATCTGTGCCTGATTTCAGCTGGCTGATGCCGCTGTCCAGATCACCATACTTGTCGTTGAGCTCCTTGACACCGTCATAGAGATCGCTGGAGCCTGTGACGAGCTTGAGGGTGTTCTCCTCGAGGTCATCAAGCTTATCCTTCATATCGTCCAGGGAGTCAATATCCGAGAAATCAAAGTCATCGAAGGCATCGGTCAGTGCCACGGTATAGGTGGAATCCATCTTGAAATTCGTGACATCTGCCGTGATCTCTACACTGTCTGTGATGTCAAAGTCATCGATGTTGTCCTCAATCTTCTGCTTTGTATCATCGGAGGATGTACTGGAATCCTTCTTCGTATCTGATGAAGACTTGGAACTGTTTGTCTTGCTGTCTGAAGATGTCTTTGTACTATCGCTGCTACTGATCACCGTCGAAGCCTTCAGTGTCTTTGAACTGTCTGAGCTGTCCGAACTGCTGTCACTGGAGCTGTCGGCGATGCTCTCCCCGGACTCCTCAGCAGATTTCAGCTTGTCCTTCAGATTGTCGAGATCCAGATCATCCTTCACACCCGGCATTCCGAATCCCAGGACAACATTTCTGCTGCCGTCATTGATCACCTTGCCGTTATCGATGGTGACGTTGGAGAAGTTGTCATCGGGAAGAATAAGACCGGTCATCATGACGAAGGGGGTCTTCATCGTCTCTGTCTTGTCGCCGACCTTGGTCTGTACACTCGTGTTGTTTGTGTATTTGATCTTGATGGTGAGCTTGCCGCTCTTGCCTGCCAGGTCCTTCGGCTCAATTTTCTTTCCATCCAGATAGTAGGTGAAGCTTACACCTACCGGAAGCTCCTTGTCGGAGGTTCCCTGATAAAAGATGTCGTTTCCATCGGAGCTCCACACCATGGAATCTCCGGATCCGGTATAGGTCTCATCGCCCTTTACATTCTGGATATCACTTAAGGAGGAAGCATCCTTGACGTTCTTGACACTGCCCGCGCCGACCAGCTGATCGGATACGGTGATCTTTGAGGTGCTGCCGTCTGCTGCGGCGTTGACATATACGGTCTCGTCCTTTGTCACCTGGGATGTGCTGTCATCTGCAGCCAGAACCGTGGATGCGGACGGGACGAAGCCCATCATTGCCGCGATGCCGACTGCAACTGTTTTGTTGAAATTCTTCTTTATTACGATCTTGGCATTTTTATTCATGATTGTCTGCCTCTCTTCCGTTCTCATCGGATGTCTGCAAATCTGCCTGCTCTGTATCTGTTTTCCTGGCACCTGTTTTTTCTGTATCTATAGAACCAGCCTGATCAACGTCCGACTGCATTGTCTCACTTTGACCGTTCTCTGTCCCTGACGGCATATCTTCCTGCTGTACATCTGCCTGAACGCTGCCGCCTGCCGGGGCTGCAGTCTGTACTGCCGCCTGCATCTGCGGTTTTCTGTTCTGCATGCGCTGTGCAAAGGCTTCCCTGCGCGCTGCCTTCTTGGTTCCGAAGAAGTCGATGGACGTCTTCACGATCAGCTTATCAAAGATCATGAACATACCCGGAAGGATGAAGAGTACGGTTACCATACTGATCAGTGCGCCTCGTGCAAGCATCATACAGATGGACTTGATGATATCGATATTGGAGTACACCGCTACACCAAAGGTTGCCGCGAAGAAGGCTACACCGGAGGTGATGATGGAGCCCATGCAGGCTCTGTGTGCAATCTGCACAGCCTCTTTTTTCTCATGTCCTCTCTGACGCTCCTTCTGATAACGGCTCGTCATCAGGATGGCGTAGTCGACAGTGGAACCCAGCTGCACGGTACCCAGGACAATGCTCGTCACGAAGGAAACCGATGTGCCCGTGTAGTACATGATTGCCATGTTGACGAAGATGGCGAACTCAATCGTAATCTCCAGAATGAACGGCAGTGAGAAGGACTTGAATACCATCAGGATGATGAAGAAGATGATCAGCAGCGATGCGGTATTTACATGCATGAAGTCCACATTCGTGACATCCACCAGGTCGTGGGTCAGCGGAGCTTCACCGATCAGCATTGCGCCCTTATCGTATTTCTTCAGGATGGTGTTGATCTGATCGATCTGTTTATTGACCTCATCAGATCCTGTGTAGTACTGGGTGCTTACGAACATAAGCTCGTAATCCTTACTCTGGAGCATATCCCGTACATCCGACGGAATCATGGAATCCGGTACGGAGGAACCCACAAGGGAATTCAATCCGAGTACATAGTTGACGCCGTCTACATCGTTCACCTGATTTATGATGTTGACCTTGTTCTTGACCGGTGTGTCCTTATCCAGAACAATGATGTGCATGGTACTGCTTCCGAAATCATCCTCTACCTTCTGCTGTGCCACCATGGATGGCAGTGACTTCGGAAGGGATCCGGACATGTCGTAGTAGTTCTTTACATGATTGTTGCCATAGACTGCCGGGATAAACATTGCAAGGAAGATCACCATCCAGATCTTGTAATGCTTTGTAATGAAGTCAGACGCTTTTTCCAGGTGTCCCAAAAGCGGCTTATGCGTTGTCTTCGTAATCGGTTTGTCAAAGAGCAGAACCAGGGACGGAAGCACGGTCACGCAGGTAAGCACACCAAAGACAACGCCCTTTGCCATTACAAGGCCCATATCCAGTCCAAGGGTAAAGGACATAAAGCACAGTGCGATAAATCCGGCGATGGTCGTGATAGAACTTCCGACGATGGATTTGAAGGTATTGGAGATCGCGTGTCCCATGGCACGTTCCTTCTCACCCGGGAATCTCAGCTTGTTCTCACGATAGCTTCCCAGAAGGAAGATGGAGTAGTCTGTTGTGACACCCAGCTGGAGCACGGCGGCGACCGCCTTTGTGACATAGGAGATCGAGCCGAAGATCTGGTTCGTACCCATGTTGTACATAATGGCGATTCCGATATCCAGCAGGAAGAGGAATGGTACCAGGAAGGAATCCGTCAGCAGAAGCATAGCGATCAGACACAACACCACGGCGATGGTGACATAGATCGGAAGCTCCTGATTGGTCAGGTCCCGAAGGTCATTCATGATGGCGGTGATACCGCTGACATATGTGTCCTTCTTCACAATGGACCGGATCTGATCGACCGCCTCCATCGTTGTATCCGCAGATGAGGTATCGTCAAACATGGCGAGCATCATCGTCGCATCGCCCTTGAAAAACTTCTCCCGCAGGTCCTGTGGAATCATGTCCACCGGAAGGGAGAGATCTGCCACATCGTCATACCAGAGTACATCCTTGACATGGGGCACAGCCTCAATGTCCTTCTCCAGCTTTGCGACATCCTTCATGCTCTCATTGTCCACGACGATCATGGAGAATGATCCCATGCCGTACTCATCGACAATGATGTCCTGCCCTTTCATCGTATCCAGCGACTTCGGAAGATACGTCAGCAGGTCGTAGTTCGTCTTCGTATGGAAATATCCATAAGCCGACGGAATCAGCATTATAACCGCCAGTATCAGAATCAGTATCCTGTGCCTGGCGATCCACTTGCCCACCTTAACCATTTTTCACTCAGCTCCTTACCTTTTTTCCTTCTACATCCGGTTATTGCAACATAGAAAACATAAAATTTTCACCTGTGTTACCTATAATCGTTATGACTGTCCGAAAAGCGGCACCTGACAGACATAGATTCCCTTCTCCGGACACTCTCGACAAAGGATATGGTAGTACGTAAATGACCGTTGGTCAATAATTAGGATTCACAAAAAAGAGTCTTTAAAAAAATGAATATTAGTCACTTTTGATAATTGACCAATGGTCAATTTCGTGGAATAATGCATGTGGATAACTGATAGGAAAGATTAATGCGAAATCAGTATGCCTTTATGAAAGATGTATTCTATAGCCATTTGCCGTAGCATGATATGAGATCCGTATAACTGTGAAAGATATATGCAGGGAGGGACACGTCTTTGTTATATGAGTCTTTGTTATATGATATGGAATAATCTTTGTTATATGAAAGTTAAATGATATGAAAATACATTGAGAAAGGACCAGGCTTATGGGTAAGGTAGATGTTAATAAGCAGAATAAGCGGAATTCTCTTCTGACAAATGCATATGACCTCTTTGTAAATCAGGGCTTTAATAAAACGACTATCTCTGATATTGCAAAAAATGCCGGTCTTGCGAAGGGAACCTTTTATCTTTATTTCAAGGATAAATACGATCTGAGAGATGAACTGATTGCCCGTAAGTCCGCCCAGCTGCTGCTGGAAGCACAGCAGGCCATGCATTTCCGTCCGATGCCGATCCGGGGACTGGAGGATTATCTGCTGGCGATGGTAGACTACATTCTGAATTATCTGCAGCGCAACAAGATGCTTCTGAAATTCATTTCAAAAAATCTGTCCTGGGGTATTTTCCGCCATGCGGTCGAAAAGACTACCGATACAGATGCCACCGGCAATCTTGGGGATATTTATGAAAACTATCTTCTGGCATTAAAGGAAGACCATTATGAATGTAAGGATCCCGAGCTGCTGCTCTTCACAATCATAGAGCTTGCCAACGCCACCAGCTATAGCTGTATTATGTATGAGTCTCCCTGCACAATGGAGGAATACCTGCCGCATCTGCATCAGACCATTCATCTGATTCTGGAAGGATACAGGCTTCCGAAGGAGCAGAGAGAAACACCAAAGGAGGTCCCTGCGGATACCCTCCATACAACGGCTGTATAAAAAAGCAATGCGACCCCCGGGGCATGCCCGGAGGTCTTTTTTTACAGCATCAAACGCACCGGATTCCCGCCGATCCAGGACGTCACATTTTCGAACGCCATGACCGCTCTCCGGTCGATTGACTCTCTGGTGTCAAAGCCCACATGGGGTGTGCACACCAGATTTGGAACACCCAGAAGCGGATGGCCTGCCGGAAGCGGTGGGTCTTTTTCAAAGACGTCAATGCCCGCCTTGATACTGCCCTTCTTCAAGGCATCTGCCAGGGCTTCTGTATCTACAACCGGTCCACGGGAGGTATTGATCAGGATCGCCCCCTGCTTCATCTCCTGGATTTCTTTTCTGCCGATCAGACCCCGCGTCTGCGGTGTGAGCGGCGTATGTACGGAGATAATATCAGCTTCCTGCATCACTGCATCCAGCTCCTTGTATTCCAGTCCAAGGTCCAGCGCTGCCTGCTTCTGACTTCTGCTGTATCCAATCAGCCGGCAGCCAAAAGCCTTGAAGATCTCCGCTGCACGGCAGCCGATCGCGCCGGTGCCGATGATACCTACGGTACGTCCCGCAAGCTCATGGCCCTGCAGTCCGGCTTTTCCCCTTCCCTCCTGAACGGCTTCATTGCAGAGACTGATATTTCTAAGGCAGTCAAGCGCCAGCCCGACTGCCAGCTCTGCCACCGCATCATTGCAATACCCTCCGGTATTGGAAATCCGGACATGCTGTGCCTTGCAGGCTTCTACGTCTACATGATCGATGCCCACAAACGCTACAGAGATAAACTTCAGGTTCGGATCCGCCTTGATCACCTCCGCCGGAAGCGGATGATTCGCAATCATCAGGACATCTGCGCCGCTGCTTCTGCGCTTCAGCTCCTCCACATCCGTTGTAAACGTATCATAGGACGTAAATGAATGTCCCTGCGCCCTCAGAGAGCCCGCCAGCTTCTCCAGCGTATCCTTGCTGATACCCAGCGGCTCCATCAATACAATTTTCATACTTTGCCTCCTTTACTGTTACCCGCCTGTTCGATATGCTATATTGTAATAACAATAATGCCATGTTCAAAAGGTGTGTGCTCACGAAATTGTCTTGAAATTCTCACGGTTTCGACATGCAAGAAGTACTACGATTCTTCAATTTTGCTAAAGTCGTTCAGAAAAAGTCAAAACTCGCTGCACTTGTGCAGCTCAGACAGTTGACTTATTCTGAACAACGCAAAATTTCATCATCAAGTACTTCTAGCATGTCTGCAAATGTTCGAATTTTAAGACAATTTCTTATGCACTTGCCTTTTGACCCCGATATCTTAAAAAATGCACATACTCAAACTCTTACAATATTATACTCCGGAAATATGATAATGAAAGGGGACTCTGAATGCAGACAAACCATGACACAAAGAGCCATAATGCAGACAGCGATATAGAAAACCGCAACACAAACGGTGGCAGCGAAAGCCGTAAAACAGATAGCGGCTCAGAAATCCAATGCGCAGATGCCGCACAGAATCAGCCGGCACCTCATGTGCGCCGTCCTCACTACAGCGGCAAATATCCGCGTAAATTCAACGAAAAGTACAAGGAGCTGCATCCTGAGAAATATGAGGATACGATTGAGAAGGTCATCCGCAAGGGAAGCACGCCTGCAGGTATGCACATTCCGATTATGGTAGATGAGATTCTCGATGTACTGAAAATAGAGCCCGGCATGACCGGCCTGGACTGTACCCTCGGCTATGGCGGGCACAGCAGCAGGATGCTGGAACAGCTGCACGGAGAGGGACATCTCTACGCACTGGATGCCGATCCGCTGGAAATACGGAAGACGGAAGCCCGGATGCGGACAAAGGGGTTTGGCGAGGACATTTTCACACCGATCCACATCAATTTTGCCAATATCGATCAGGTCAGTGCAAAGTACGGTCCCTTCGACTTCATTCTGGCCGACCTCGGTGTCTCCTCCATGCAGATTGATAACCCGGAACGTGGTTTCTCCTATAAGACAGATGGCCCTCTGGACCTGCGTTTTGATCCGGAAAAGGGCGAACCCGCCTCCGAAAGAATGAAGCATCTGACAAGAGATGAACTGACCGGTCTGCTCATAGACAATTCCGACGAGCCCTACGCTGAGGAAATCTCCGAAGCGGTGCAGCAGTATTACCGGCGGAAGAAGCCGCTGGAAACCACTTCCCAGCTGCGTGCCCTGATCGAGGAAACGTTGAAAAAAGTCCCGCAGCTGCGCCACGCGTCTCAAGACGAACAGGAAGAAGCTACAAAAAAGTCCTGTGCCCGGGTATTCCAGGCTCTGCGCATTGATGTCAACAGTGAGTTCGAGGTACTGTACACATTTCTGGAAAAGCTGCCCTCCGTTCTGAAGCCCGGCGGAAGAGCCGCAATCCTCACCTTTCGCTCCGGTGAGGACCGCCTGGTCAAGCAGTCCTTCAAGGAAGGGATGCGTGAAGGACTCTACAGCGAAATCAGCCGGGACGTGACACGCCCGTCCAAGGAGGAGTGCTACCGGAATCCGCGTGCACATTCCACGAAGCTGCGCTGGGCTGTCCGTTAAGCCAATATATTCAACCTATTTATACTATTTATAAACTGTGTCACGCATAAAAAGCGGGCAGGATGCTATATACATGCATCCTGCCCGCTTTTTACCAACGGATTCACTCTTATTGATGGGTCAAAAGGTTCCTGCTTGTCGAAACCGTGAGAATTTCAAGACAATTTCATGAGCACACAACTTTTGACACTGACATCATTGGACAAATACCTGCAGCTCAGACTTTGTCTATGCCCCTTCCCTGTGCATCAGTTTGCAGAGGAAGAGGTAACAGTAGCATCGCTGTCCATTGCAGCCTTTGTGTGGTTCACATAGATCTGCTCGATATCCGGAATTCTTCCCATTCCTTCCAGCTGTGCATCAACACTGTCAAAGAAACCGGAAGCAGTGAACTGGCTCTTCCAGGAATCAGGATCGTCACCGGCCATATCGTTATTCGCATGATCTCCTGCAACAACCATCAGGTCACGAAGAATGACCTTCTTGTATCCTGCATCATGAACCTTCTTGATAACAGCGGAGCACTCGGTATCCGCCGGCTTGCCCTCTACGGTCCCGATGAAGACATTCTTGTATCCAAGATCATTCATCTCTGACTGCATCTGATCATAAGTGATATTTGCCTCATGAGAGGTACCATGACCCATGAATACGAATGCGGTTCCATCAGAAGCAGCTGCATCAAGGCTGTCATATCCTGCCTTCTCTACTGCTGTAGCAGTCAGGATCTTTGCAACATTCTGCTTGTCCTCGTTTACAACAGTGGTATCACTTCCTACTTCACCAAGCAGCGGCTCTGCAATCTTTACGGAATCAAACTTATCTGCGTACTTCTGTACAGTGCCTGTCAGCTCATCATATTCCGCACCATGCATCAGATGGGTCGGCTGAACAACCAGGTTCTTGACACCATTGTCAACGGCTCTCTGCAGTGCCTGGTCCATATTGTCGATAACCTCATCGTCACGGGCCTCAATGTGGTTGATGATGATCTGTGCTGTAAATGCACGTCTTACAGACCAATCCGGATATGCGGCCTGAAGAGCCTTCTCGATGCCGCCGATATCCTGCGCACGGCTGTCATTGAAAGAGGTTCCGAAGGAGCATACCAGAATCTCATTCTCACCGATTCCATCCTCGTTGAGCGGATCATCCTTGGAGGCATCTCCGGTATCTCTTCCGAAGTAATCCGGATCTGCATACTCGCCCTGTACAAGAGCCTTCTGTGTATCTGTCAGTGCGTCCCATGCCTCCTTTGCAGCCTTGCAGTCCGCATCTGTGGTATCGGTCCTCTCCTGCACATAGATCTTGTCAATCAGTGCCGCAACCTTATCTGCAGCTGCCTGATCTGCAGACACAGATGAGGAGGATACGGTCTCCACCTGCTCTGAGGAGGATGATGCAGCTGCCTCCGTAACCTCGGCGGTTGCTGAAGAAGCTGAAGATGCAGCTGAAGAAGCCGCGGAAGACGAGGATGCCGTCTGTGCTGCGCTGCCGCAGCCGGCGAACATAGAACCGGTCAGTGCTGCTACGCATAAAAATGTTACAACTTTCTTTTTCATACTTTTCTTCCTTTCTTTTCCTGTTACTTTCATACTGTACATAAACAGCAGAATATATATCAAAAAGCGCCGTACGCCTTTCGATCTGACACAAAAAAAGAGTGACTGCCTTTTCCCGAAAAAAGCAATCACTCCATATCTGCATGACATATAAGCCCTATATGGCAAACGACATTCGCATGGCAAAACAAATCCACATGACAAACAAGGTTCACATGAACGAAAACATCCGCCAGCAAACGAACGCATGACCGTGCGTATTCATGCAACAGATTCTGCCTTCTTCGGAAGCATCTCTATTATTTTCCTCTCAGCAGGTTTCCTGACTCACAGCTCAGACGCCGGGATGCGCCTTCTCATATTCCATTCCCGGAATACAATGGATCCCGCAACCAGCTCGCTGCTCACAGTGACCGGATCGTTCAGGTCTTACACCTGATTTCCTTTTAACCGGCTCATCGCCGGCACTGAAAAGAGTATTAAAATCGAGTCCATTATAAGAGTCTGTTACATAATTGTCAAATATATAAATGTTAAATGCAAAGTATATATAATTCACCGGTATACCCGGCAGGCCTCTGCACAATACGCATCTGTTCCCATAGTTATTTCATCATGACTGCTCCTCAAGCAGTCTCTTCAGAAGGCGTATATGCTCAGGCTCTGTTCCGCAGCAGCCGCCCACCAGCCTCGCTCCTGCCTCTACCAGTAGCTTCATATGATGCACAAACGCCTCCGGTCCGAGGCTGTACACCGCATTTCCTTTTTCGTCAATCTGCGGGAGTCCGGCATTGGGCTTTGCGATGACCGGAATGGTACAATTTTTTACCAAATTCTGAATAATGCTCTCCATCTGGTCCGGACCGTTACTGCAGTTCACACCTACAGCGGCGGCACCCATCTCCTGCAGCATGGCAGCCGCATCAAAGATATTCCCATCAAAAAAACACTTGCCGTCTGCATACACAGAAAATGAACACAGAACCGGCAGGTCACAGACGGAAGAAGCCGCATCCAGGGCAATTGCCGTCTCATCTGCTGACATCATGGTCTCAACAGCGAGAAGATCTGCGCCGGCCTGGCAGAGAATCTCTGCCTGCTCACTGTATATGGCAAAAATGTCCTCATAGCTGGCATCCCCGCCGGCCGATTCCGGAATCATGCCGGTCGGAGACATATCACCTGCCACCAGAGCCCTCCCCTTCGCCACATCCTGGGAGAGACCAAGCAGGCGTTTATTCATCTCCACGATTTTATCGCTCAGGCCGAAACTGCCAAGCACCTTCCGGTTGGCACCAAAGGTCGGGGCATACAGAATGTCCGACCCTGCATCCACAAACTCTCTCTGCAGCTGTACCAGAACATCCGGATGATCCAGAACCCATGCTTCTGTGCTGACTCCCTTCGGCATGCCGCGGGCAATAAGATTTGTACCGGTTGCCCCGTCAAGACAGATGATTCTGCTGTCGGTAAGTTTCCTGAATTCCTCTTTATCCATGCTGTCACCCTGCGCTTTCTATCATTTTACTTTTGCTTCCACGTATCCAGACATTCCCTCATCTTTCTGATATATTCAGGAGTTGTCCCGCAGCAGCCTCCCACCATGCGCGCACCCGCAGCCACCAGCTTCTGGATGCACTGTGCAAACTGTTCCGGAGTAATGTCGTAGCACATATTCCCTGCCGCATCAGGGTGAGGAAGGCCCGCATTGGGCTTTGCCACAACCGGGATGTGGACATTTTCAGAAACAACCGAGATAATCTGCTCCAGCCCATCCGGACCATAGCAGCAATTGATGCCATAAGCAGAAGCACCTGCCCGCTCCGCCAGAGGGCCTCCGGAAAAGATATCGCCTCCATAATAGGCACTTCCATCTCTCCGGACCGTAAGCGTACAGATCACCGGACAGGAACAGACCGACTTCACAGCCTCCACCGCAATCACCGCATCCTGTACGGCAAGCATGCTTTCCGCCGCAAAGAGATCGCAGCCGGCTTCATAGAGCGACTTTGCCTGCTGACGATATACATCAAACATCTCCTCCCGGCTTCCATCCCCGCCGTTTTCTTCCAGTATCATCCCCGTTGGGGAAAGATCTCCCGCAATCAGCGCTCTTCCGGCAGAAGCCCGCTTTGTAATCTCCACAAGCTCCCGGTTCATAGACTCAGTTCGTTCACTGAGTCCAAACCTGTGCAGCATGCTCCGATTCGCGCCAAAGGTAGGTGCATACAGAATCTGAGAACCCGCCTCAACGTACTCCCGCTGCAGCCTTTCCACATCCTCCTGATGCTCCAGCACCCATGCCTCTGTACAGCAGCCATGGGGCATACCCATCTTATAGAGATTCGTCCCCATCGCACCGTCCAGAAAGACAAGGCCCTCCCGGGTCAATTTCCGAAAATCCTGTTCTGTCATCCTGTTTTTCCTGACCAGATATATTTCTGAATAGTAATGTAACACCAGCCGCCTTTGAAAATCCATTCTGATATTTTCTTGTTCTCAGTCTCCTGCAGTGCAGGTGGAAAATATTCCGGATTTTCAAAATGCATATCTGTATCATAACATCTGATCCGAAACACAGCAACCACTTAACAACCGGCCCGATGTTTTGTGTGACAGAGAGTTACTGTTCAGAGGTGCGTCAGATACCTGTCACAAAAATCTCAATGCCAATTGCGATCAGGATCACTCCGCCAAGGATGGTCGCTTTCTCAGCAAGCCGCTCCCCAAATTTCTTTCCAAAAAGAAGGCCAATCATGCAGATGACAAACGTGACAAGTGCAATAATCAGTGAACTGGAAAACGCCGCTCCGGCACCGTAGGAAGCAATGGTAAACCCTACCGAAAGTGCATCTATGGATGTGGCAATTCCCTGAATCAGAAGTGCTTTCTTTGTAAGTGCGGTCTTTTCCGCACAGGGACATCGATCCGGATCCTGCGTCCGCTTCTCTTTGATTTTGCATATGCCTTCACGGAGCATCTGTATACCGATATAGAGCAGCAGAATCAGCGCGATCCACGGAATAAACTTCTGAAACACCTTAAAATACCCGGCAATCGTATGCACACAGAACCATCCGATCATCGGCATTGCAAACTGAAAGAAAGCATAACATCCCGCAATGCCATATGTCTTCTTCCGTGACATCTCTGGTTCATTCAGCCCGTTCGCAATAGACACGGAAAAAGCATCCATCGCCAGACCCACACCCAGCAAAATACTGTTTAAAATAAATTTGATCAGGCTTCCCATCTTCTCTCTCCTCCCCGCTTCCAGACAGGCCTGTATATAACAGACCGATACATAAAAAAAGCCGAGGCAGCAGCGTTCGCTGTACCCAGGCGTCTGATAAACAGAGAGAATACCACCCATGTACAGCGCAATCGCTTACATGAGTCTCGCTCATTAAAACAAGCCAGGTCATCCCGACCAGTATGTTGACTTGTTACAGGAGAACGGTAGGTGTCCGTTTCCCTGCGAACTACTCCCTCACGGCTTCATATGTTTTGTAGATGGTAGCATCCCCAAATATGGTTAGTCAATTTTAAATCTTGTGAAACACTCTGTCTTTTATATCTTGCGAAACACTCTGTCCGGGCATAAACTGTCCTTTAGCAGCTGTCTCTCTTAGCAGATATGTAGTCCGGAAATGATGTTTTCCGCACAGAAAGGAAAGAAATGAACGAAAACGAAGAAAAAACCATTCTCCTGCCCTATGAATCCTGGGCATATCTGAAAGCACGCTCCAGAGAAGAGCGAATCGGAAAAAAGACCTCAGACGCACTTCTGAAGAATATGTGGTCTGTTCTGGCCAAGGAAGACGGCCAGGTGCGTCTGAACGGAAAAGCGATGGGTGGCAGAAAGGATGGGGAAATCACCTCCTGGTCTGTTGAAGATCTGAAGAACATGCTGGATAAACAGAATCTTCCCTATACAGAATAGGTACCCGGTTATCTTCCCCTGCTGTATGGGTTACCCGCTCATCTTCCCCATTCTGTATAAAATGCCTGATTATCTTCTCCATACTGTCCTTGCCGCATCGCTGACCTGACAGTTATGTGTGCAGGCAGTTATGTGTGCAGACTGTCTGCCCTCTCCCGTAGAATCCTCTCCCTCTCGTCCAGTATGCGGTCCGCAAGATGATCGGCATCTTCACCGGTTATTTCCTGCGGACGGGTACGGACCATGGCGGTATGATGTCCGCTGATATCAAATTCCTCCGGATTGTCCAGCTCATCCTCCGGTATTGCCAGAACCGTATCATCGGTACAAAGGGCATAGACCGTGTAGACTCCGGTGCCCTCATCCATACTGACAAAATCCACAATCTCTCCGTGCTTCCACTCCTGCTGATGCATGGCAAACCAGTTTATCACCTTGTTATTGGTATCTTCTATGGCCAGATCAGCCATCATTCCATTGTTCACAATCCACATGGTATTTTCATGAAACGCCTGCATTGCATCTGATATATGACTCATATGATATCCCCCTGCTCATTAACCGGCTCACCGGGCTTCTTACCAGGTCCTGCGCTTACTTTTTCGTGAAACATCTCACAGAAAATGCTATCTTTCACCCATAATAGCATACTGATCATCAATCATCAGAAAATTGAAATACCAGGAATCACCAGAAGCAGCACTGCCACTGCATATATTCCATAGAGCAGCAGAAGCGCAAAGATTGCAAGGCGGTGCCACGGTCTTTTCCCTCCATCTTCTTCCTGCACCTTTCCCAGAAAGACCCAGGACAGGATCGACAGAACCAGCCCCGCAAAAGGGCTGATCAGCAGCAGCGTAAAGCCGAAATAAGAAGCAGCTACAGAAAAGGCAACCTTCGTGTCCAGAATCATCACGATCACATCTGCAAGAGCCAGCAGTGCGGCGCTGCATGCGCAGATTTTGTATTTTTTTAAGCTGTTCATATGATCTCCCTTCACTGAAAACTTCCAATTCCGCCATGTATTTCTGCAGCATTGCTATTTCTGTAACATTGCCATTTCTGTAGCCTTGCTTTTTCTGCGCACACAAATGCTTAAGCCTCACGCAATTCCGCCCGGGTTTTTCTTCTCGTACAGGAACCTCTCCGGCAGGGTGATATGGAATCCCTTTGCCACCTCTCGGAAATCATCCGGCGTGATCGTCTGCCGCTTCACCGGTGTAACCGCCATCACCTTCAGGAGAATCTCAGCTGACTTCTCCACCGTATGCATCAGACCAAAGGTAAGGTCAAAATCCTCACCGGAGCAGAACATGCCATGATGCGCCCAGATCGCCACATCATACTTCTCCATCAGCCTGCTGGTTGCTACAGCGATATCTCTGCCGCCGGGAACCATCCAGGGCACGACACCGACACCATCCGGGAATACAACCGGACACTCGGTTGCCGACTCCCACAGCTCACGTGTAAAAATCTCATCCTTCAGCGGAAGAACGAAGGTCAGTGCGATGATGTTGGTCGTGTGTGCATGGTAAATAACACGATGCCTTCCGTTCGTAACCCGCTTCTTTACCTCATGATTCATCATGTGGGCCGGCAGCTCACTGGTGGGACGACCGCCTTCCACAAGACCCCAGCGGATCCTGTAATTCTCTCCCTTGTCATCCAGCTCAATGATTGCCAGACAGGCTTCCGGATCAACGGCAATGTTCCGGAAATACTTGCCACTTCCCGTAATCAGGAAAAATTCACCGGCAAGTCCGGGAACACTCGTTCCAATCGGCTCCCAGTCGGCATGATCATTCAGACGCGGCCTGATTTCCTCAACCTCAGCCGGTTTCAGTCTATAAGAAAGATTGCCGCCATTTCTCTCATGCCAGCCCTGCTTGAAGCCGTCATCAGCCATCTTCACAAATCCGCGGACAAATTTGGTATCCAGAATCTTCATAACACATACCCTCCTGATATTGGCATCCTGTCCCCATCCCTCCTTCACCCTTCGGGATACTGAAGTGAACCGGAAACGGAATATGCTTACCACCATTGCTGTTCTTTACATAGCAGCAATTACATGTTGTTTCTTGTTACTTTTCGTGTTGTTTTTATTTGTTTTCGACTATATAGTAGTATTTAATCTAAGTTATGTCAAGGATATATGTTGTATTTTATTGTTTTATGTTGATTTCGTTGGTTTTATACGAATTATCACCTGGTTTTTTGCCAGATTTATGCATTTTTTAGATCAATGTTATTCCGCAGTGTGTCTGTACGGCCAGATGAAAACGATTGTTACAATATCTCCCCCATCTGTGACAACGTCACCTTATCATAAGAATTATTTTTCCTGTCCTCGGAATGTGGTTCGAATCCAAGAATAGTAATATCACCTTTTCCAGGACCATAGCAACAACAGAGTATATCCCGGAATCCATAGACGGTCAAGCGCCGGCTGATTATTGCGGATTTCGCAATCTCAGTTCTTACGGTTCACTGATCTGTCAGGAATTTCAATGTTCTGAAAAAGACTGATTGCATGTTGTCCTCTCCTGCGTTAAGATAGTCGCATTCAATTCAGAGAACGAAGAGTTTGTATAAGGAAAGGAACGAATCCAGATTTGTGTCAGTTATTCGCAGCAAACGGCCCTCAAAATAGAGATTATACAGATGAATTGAAGGAATTCTTTACCCACAGTGTGGATCACCCCCATGGCTGGGGCATGGCCCTGTTCTATGACAGCTGCTCGGTATCCCTGGAAAAGGAGCCGGAGTGTGCCTCCAGAAGCCGTTATCTGAAGCAGCGGCTCAGCCAGAGAATTGTGGTTCCTTCCCTGCTGGCGCATATACGATACGCCACCATTGGTGGTATGGAATACAGCAATACTCACCCCTTTGTGAATCGGGACGCCAGTGGCAGGTGCTGGACTTTGATTCATAATGGCACGATCTTCAACTATCCGAAGCTCCGCACTTACCTGACCAGGCAGGAGGGAACCACTGACAGTGAGCGGATCCTCTGCTTCCTGATCGATCAGATCAATGCTCAGATGAATGCCATTTCCTCCTCCATGGACCCTGAGCAGCGCTTTCACCTGCTGGATTCCATCATATGCGATATGGCAGAGGGCAATAAGCTGAACCTGATACTCTATGACGGCGATCTGATGTACGTACACACGAACTTCAGGGGCTCTCTGTATTACTGTGAGAACGAAGGGAGCACGCTGTTCTGTACGGTTCCTCTGTCCAGAGGTCTCTGGCAGCCGGTGCCATTTACACAGCTTCTTGCCTGGCGTCAGGGACAGCTGATCTATCAGGGAACGATTCACGGGAACGAATATATACCGGATCCTGAACAGCTGAAATATCTGTACTCGGATTTTGCAAATCCATGACATCTCAACCCAGAGAAATGCAGAAATGTACCTGACGCAAAAAGTGCACCTGACGCAGGAAAATGTACCCGATGGAGGGTGGCTGTACACACGCACCTGCACAAAAAAAGGAGCCGCTCCAGCATGCGGCTCCTTTTTATTTAGGAAGGAGAATCGGTATGCATCGCCTTACGGATCTGCATACCACATATGAAAAAGAAACAATGTCAGTTGGTATCTTGCTTTGCTTCTATGCTTTGTAGTATAGGGCCCAATTGTGAGGAGACCTTGTTCGTGCCGTTAATATTTTGAAAATAAATTGTGAACGCCGTTCACATTTTCAGGCAGCTTCAGCAGGTCCTTTTTCTCCGCTTTCCGCCCATCCGGAAGCACTTTTCTTAAAAGTCTTATATCTAATTTTATATCTTATCTGTAAAGTCTTATACCTGTACCGTCCTGCGATACCAGAATAAGTACTGCTGCATAATTCCATTATATGGACGGTACAGCGCGAAGGGAAATCCTTCAGGATACTGTTCCTGAAGCAGTCTGAGCACCCAGACATCCTCAGGGAAGGAATCCAGCCGGTGAAAACCAAAGAGCATCTCACAGTTTGCCACCTTGATTCCCACACCGTAAAGCTTCATCAGCTCCTGCCTCAGTTCCTGGTCGGGCAGCGTTGCGAGTTCGTCAAAATCAATTGCACCATCTGCCGCAGCCCTGGCCACATTCCGGATATATTTTGCCCGATATCCCAGGCTGCATCCGAGCAGCTCATCCTCAGAGAGCGCCGCAAGCTGCTCCGGTGCAGGAAAAGAAAAAATCCCCTCGCCGATCTGATCTCCCGCAAGCGTACAGAGCTTTTCCACGGAAAGTCTGATTGCAGGAATATTTTTTCTCTGGGAAATGATAAATGTGATCAGCATTTCCCAGGGATCCTGATTCAGAATACGTATACCCCGACCACATACAGACGCCCGGTACAGATAGGGATCCTGCTTCGGATCGATTTTCTCACGAACTGCAGCGTACTGAAGATCCAGATCAAAATAATGTCTCCAGAAGTCTTCATATTCCTCCCTGGTGCAGTTCAGCAAATAATGTTTCGCATCCCCGCCTTCGCCATTTTCGGAATGCCTGTCTATGCATTTACCGGGAACCGGCTCCGTATTGCCAATGCTCCTGATTACCAGATTGTGTCCCCCGGCGACAATGCGATAACCTCCTTCTGTCTCTGTCCATCGAAAGCACTGTCCGCTGTCTGCAATTTTCTTCAGGTCAAAGTCATCCGCAATTTCTACATGCATATAAAACTCCTAAATTACATATTTCTTCTATGCTCTTTTCAAGAAAAAAGACGGCTTCCATTCCCGAGGCAAGCCTCGGGGTTTTCGACGATAATTTATAACTCCTTGACGGGGATTCTTCTGCATACATCCGCTTTTATTATAACCATTCCCTTAATAAAACCGGTACAGGATGACAAATACATACAGTGCATATCAGCCCTTCACCCTGCCGCCCTGATAAGCGGCGTTCAGCTCACGTATTTCCTTTTCTCCATCTATATATGGTCTGTAGTAAGCGTCTACATCTCCGCCACCAAGATTATCACAGCCGTTGCAGAACTCACAGGTATGTCCGCATGCCGACAATGCCTGATTCACAATCCTGATCCGCTCTTCTTTTGTAGTATCTTTAATCAGTATGGATTTCAATCTGTACACCTCCAAATCTGGATTTCGTGCCTCCATTCTACCACTGAAACACTATTTTGTCCGTAAATCGATGCAGTCTGCCGGTCTGTCAGGGAGGGTATTTCATGGTAGGCCTCTGAGCAGTTAGTGTCCGCGTTACAGTTCACTGGTGTGTCAGGAGGGCACTTCTCATGCAGGCCTTTGGAGTGAGTAACTACGGACAGTTAGCTGGTTTTATGCGAAGTTGCCAATAATGTTGATCGCGAGAATGTTTGAGGAGGGCGGTTTTTGCCCGACGAGTTTCGCAGCAACAAAAAATAAGCATAAAATCAGCTTACTGTCCGTTTACGAACGGAAACAGACAAATGAGAAGTGTCCTCTTGACGCACCTCTGAACAGTAACAGTGTCCGCAATCCAATTTCGAAAAAAAATATAAAAAAAGGCTTGCATTTTTCCGCAGGATGGGTATAATAGTCATTGTTGCTACGTAAGAGCAACACAGGCAACAAAGAAAATTGTTATAATATGCGCCATTAGCTCAGTTGGTAGAGCAGTAGACTCTTAATCTATTTGTCCAGGGTTCGAGTCCCTGATGGCGCACGAACGAAGCGCTGTTTTTGATATCGAAAGGATATCGGGGACGGCGCTTCCTTTTTTATCCACATTTTTAATCCATATCAGTTAAGCTAAAAAACAAATATTCAATTCAATAGCAAAGAAGCAGGTACCCGGATTTTACGTATCAGACTGCACAGTGGCACATAAAACACGGATACCTGCAGAGTTGCAGACAAAAAAGACATCTGCAGAATTGCAGACACAAATACGGACACCTGCAGAATTGCAGACACTTTGACAGCAATCTGATCATCAGGATAATCCGAAAGTCACATCTTGTTCTTTGTAATCTTCCGGATGGCATCCGGTGTCCCGATCACAAACAGATGCATATCCTTCGTAAACAGGAAATCAGGATTCAGAATCTGTTCAACGTCCCCTCCCTGCTGCTGGAATGCCAGTATTTCGATGCCGTATGCAGTACGCACCTTCAATTCCAGTATACTGTGTCCGACCCAGGAGAGTGGTGTGGCAATTTCATAGATGCCGAGATTTGTGCTCAATTCGTTATAATCGAAGACATTTCTTGCACCGAAACGGATTGCCAGTTTCTCCGCCTCATCCTTCTCTGTGTAAACCACATAATCTGCTCCATTATGAAGAAGAAGCTTGCGATACATATCTCTTGCCGCTCTGGCAATGATATACTTTGCACCGGCCTCATGAAGCAGATAGGTGACGATCAGCGCTGCCTGAAAATTCTCTTCTATAGTAACCACGCACAGGTCAAAATCATTGATACCCAGCGATTCGATCACCTGCGGATTGGTTGCATCTGCAATCTGAAGATTCGGAATTTTGCCAACCATATCATTTGCCGTATCCTCATTGATCTCCACTGCCAGCACATCATTCCCAAGGTCCTGCATTCTCAGAGCCATGTGTCTGCCAAAACGGCCAAGCCCTATGATGAGTACATTCTTCATGACTTTACTCCTTTTCCAACTCCTTACCTGATGAAATTTTCCTGCCTTACCCTCCCGGCTGGCGGAAATCCTTCATTTAACACTGACATCCACAGGTAACACTGCCATACATAGGTAATACTGCCATCCCCAGGAAACTTCCCTGTTTTCATCCGACTGAAACTTCCTCATCCGGGAATCTGGATGCTGTATTCCTGTCTTTTCGCGTCATAGCTGTAAGCACAGTAACCGTACCGCTCCGTCCGAAGATCATCAGTCCACAGAGCAGAAGCTTGGACAGCATGCCAAGCTTTGACGTGATGCCCAGCGTAGATCCCACGGTCGCCACCGCAGAGACACTTTCGAAGAACGCTGTCTGAAAATCAACACCGGTCTCGACTGATGAAATGATCATTGCCACCGCAATTGCACTGAATGTATACAAAATTGCAACGGTTGCAGCGGTATTCACCGCCTCAGGCTCTATCGAACGATGGAAGGCTTCCACCCTCTTCCTGTGCTTTGCAGTTGTGCGCACACTCAGAAACAGTACCGCCACAGTCGTCGTCTTCATGCCGCCTGCCGTAGATCCTGGAGAACCTCCGCATAGCATCAGCAGGATCATCATATACTGGGAAGCCGTAGACATCCGCCCAAGATCCAGCGTGGAAAATCCTGCAGTCCGGCTTGTGACAGACTGAAACAGACTGCCCGCTATCTTTCCGCTGACGGATAGCGACTCAAAATCAGCGTTCCCGATTTCAAGCAGATAAATGCAGAGGGCCCCGCCAAATGTCATAATGCAGGATGTTACAATGACGATTTTACTGTGCAGCGAAAGATTCCTGAAATGGAACCTGTGCATAAGCAGATCCTTCCACACCAGAAATCCCAGGCCACCAATGGTAATCAATGCCATAATGATGACCAGCACATACCAGTTATTCTCAAAGAGCATCAGTGAAGACCCCGGTGCCCTGCTGCCCATAAGATCAAAACCCGCATTGCAGAATGCTGAGACAGAATGAAAAATACTGGTCCATACCCCCATCCAGAACCCCTGCCGGGGAACAAAATAGAAGGACAGCAGAAGTGCACCGATTCCCTCCACGATTGCCGTTCCCTTCACGACAAACCGCGTCATCCGCACAATGCCTCCAACAACAGGAGCCGCAATGGAATCCTGCTGCAGGCGTCTGGAATGAAGACCGATCCTCTGCTTTGCCGCCATCATCAGCACTATTGCAAAGGTCATAAAACCGACACCGCCGATCTCCATAAGGATCACCAGTACCAGCTGTCCGAAAAAAGTCCAGGTCTGAAAGGTATCAAAGCGGATCAGGCCGGTCACGCAGGTGGCTGACGTTGCGGTAAAAAAGCAGTCAGAAAATGGTATCCGAACCCCTCCTCTGGATGAGATCGGAAGCCACAAAAGAAAGGCACCTGCCAGAATAACAAGAATAAATCCTGCAGGAATAATCTGTGTAGGTGTCAGGCCCTGCCAAAACCTCCTGAGCCTTGCGGACAGAGATTCCTGTTCGCGCATATTCTGAAAAAAGCGCTTGTGTTCACGCATAAATGTATCTGCCTCCTCCAGGAGTATCCTATCCGGCCCGGATTCCCCAGCCTGTCATGCAGCATCGTAATTTCCGTACAAGCAGCATGACGGGCTGTGTGTGCCCGCATACCACAATCTACGGATATGCAGATGTATTATACTACACCTTACAAGTAGAGAAAATATAGCCGTAACCTCTGAATGACTCGCCAAAAAACACAAAAAGAAAGGATGCCATCGTATCTGCTACGGCGGTATCCTTTTGTCATTATACATTTCCGTCGGTCTCATCCATGCTGTCTTCTTCGTCCATTCCGGATTTTTTCTCTATACAGTCTTTTCCGTCTGTATTGTTAGTTTCCTCCTGCTTCTCTTTTGCAGATGCACTGCTGCTTTCCATCTTCTTCAGAACCGGCGTATACAGGTATGCACACGCAAAGCCGGGAAGCGTAAACCCTGCAAGCAGAACCAGAAATCCTATACGGAACCCTGCCCGCCAGATGATATAAATCCAGGCAGCATGAATGGCCACCATACCAAGCGTTCTGGGAAGGTATCCCACGGTAAGTGCAAATGCGTTTCTGACCATCTGGCCAAAGGTATTTTCAAATCTGGCAATCAGTACAAAGCTGTAGGACATATGTGACAGAAGCAGAAAAACCAGTGCAGCAATGATTACACGGAATACCATCTGACTATTGCCAAACGACTTCAGCAGTGACCAGTACAGGGCGATCAGACCCCCGAAGAAAAGGTACAGTGCCCACATGCCGGTTGCCTGTTTGAAATTCTCCTTGAAGGCCTTGAAAAATGATCTGACAATATAGGATTCCTCATTCCTGACCATCTTGAGCAATACGCTGTGCATGGCACACAGAGAAGCACCTGCCGTAACTACCGGAAGCGCGCACAGAAGTGTCACCAGATTTAACAGAACAAGATCAAAGATCCGCGACAGTCCCCGCATAACAGGACCATCCATATTAAAAAACTTATCCATCGCAATATCCAACCTTAAGCTTCTGCTGCAGTCTGTCCTGTATAGGTAAGTCCAAGAACCTCCATCGCCTGACGGTCAAGCTCTTCCAGACTGGTAAACGGCTCTACATACTTCTCAAGATATTCCTCCAGACAGATTCCCTCATCATGCATGACCTTAGCCGCCGTATCTCCAACGTACCGGTAATGCCAGGACTCATAGATAATCTTTGTAATATCCTGCTTGCCCTCCGGATATCTTAACACATACCCGTATTTCCAGCAATTTTCATGCAGCCACTCCTGCACTGCCTCGCTGTCCTGAGAATTATCTACCGCAGTATTGTGCTCGCTTCCGATATCCACGGAAAGAGCCGCTTCATGCTCACTGGTTCCCGGAATTGCCACGCTTTCCGCAGTCTTGGCACGGGCATCCTCCTCTGAATACCCGGCATTGACATACATCTGCGTCATGCTGTCAAAATCCTGAATCTGCTGGCTGTGGGTACGATAGCCGGAGATAACCAGTGGATCATACCCTGCCGCACGGCAATCCTGGAGCATCTGTGTCAGCTTCGGTGCACATCTGACATCCGTCTGCTGTTCGTTATCCACAGTAGTGACATCCGGCACATATCCTGCCGGGTAAGGATGATCCACATTAATCAGAATCAGAGACCAGTTGTCAGAAGTGTTGTATTTGGACGGATCCGCCTGCCCTCCAGCATCCGTACTGGCCGGAGAGGATGCCAGGTCTGCTGCGGATGCACCGGCGGCATCCGGAGAGGAGGTATCTGCAGCACCACCGGAAGTGCTCTGTAAACCCTGTGAACCCGCCTGTACAGACGCAGCAGATGTATCTTCAACCGTCTTGCTTTTGGATGAACGGGCACTCTCCGTAAGACTGCTCGTCAGAAAATAGGACCCGAGAACGCATACCAGTATGACGCCTGTCAGCAGTAACGCCTTCAGCATTTTTTCTAAGCCATGGTTTCTCACTCGATCAATTCCTTTATCTTTTCTTCCACGTATTTCGAGGTATAAAACAGAATTTCATAATGCAGAATCTCCAGCGCATTTTTGTCCCACAGAAACTGAACGCTTGCCGGAAACTCCTCATCCGAATCCCAGTACTGAAACCACAGCTTCAGGAAGGGAAAAACAGGGAGCAGATAACTCACATCCCCTCCTTTACAGGGGACACCGCCCAGTATTTCGCAGGCCTTGCAGATCTCATCTGTTTTGCCTGCAAATGGAAGGATGGCGTCACTTTGCTGCAGTTTTCTGACGTGTCCTGCACCGACGATACCGCCCAGCTGCGCGAGCGTCTCCCAGCCGCCGTTCATCTCCGGAAGTGGCGCTGATTCATCAGAAAAGCAGAAAAGGTCATAGGCAGCCATCGTCAGATCATGCTCCGCTGGCAGCATGGTGCCACGCTGTGTAATGATACCTGTTTTGCGGTCCACCGCATATTCCTGTCCGAGCATGCTGATGTACAGAGCATTTTCGTCGCTATGCAGGTGGAATTTCCGGATCAGCTGTCCCTGATCCAATTTCAGAAATGCCTTTCGCGATTCCTCTGCCATCATATCAAAATTACCACACATTATGCATACCTCTTTCCCAGACAGATATCCTTACGACCACAGTACTTTATTTCTCCAGTCATGCAATATGCCCTCCACACAAACAGTCATAGCTGCACATCATCTGTCGGCAATATATACAGTCACACCTGCACGCCTTCTGCATGCCATATATGCAGTTACACCCGCACGCTTTCCGCCTGCCATATATGCAGTCACACCTGCACGCCTTCTGCATGCAATGCCTGCAGAATACGCTTATAATGCAGAAAATGTCCGCTTTCACCGATTTTGCGGATTTCCGGGAAAGATACGATACGAAAATCCTCTGTCTCCTCCTCCTGCAGTTTTACATTTTTGTCCGAGAAGGGCATATGGAAATGGTAAATGTCCGTGAAATAATTGTCTCCGCCGTCCGGATCTGTATTCTGGTAAGTGTATACACATCCACCTTCAGCACCGGAGACATCCAGACCGGTCTCCTCACGCACTTCACGGCGCACCGCTTCCAAAGAAGTTTCACCAGCGCGTACACCGCCTCCTGAAATCTCCCAGTCACCGGCAGCCCACTTCTTGTCCCACTTACGCTGTGTGATCAGGAATCTGTGGTCCGGTGTCTCAAGCATCGCAATGACAACCAGCATGTATTCCCCCGGCTGCAGCTTATATTCCTTGCGCGGAACGACCCTGCCTGTTTTTCTTCTGTTTACATCATAGATGTCAATGTATTCCATAGTTTGATTTCCTGTCAGTTTTTCATATTATGCCCAAATGTATGATATATGCTCAAATATATGATAAGATAACGGTCACTGTCCTTCAGAGAGGATACCTCTCATGCAGGACTGCAGCAGCCATTATACCCTATATGTATTCTGTGCATTCCTATGAATTCTGTGCATTCCTGTCATAATATACGCCCTCTGTCTGAACCGGAGCAGGGGCCGGCGCAAGCGTATAACCAGCTGAATAGTAGACGACCATCGGTTCCCTTACCGATACAAGATTATAAATCTGCGCAGCTGCATCCAGAGAAAGATTCAGGCAGCCGTGGGACCCATTCGCAATATAAATGTCGCTGCCGAAGGAACTTCTCCATACCGCATCGTGCATGCCGCAGCCCGAATAGGTAAAGGGCATCCAGTAGCTTACCGGCTGCGTGTATGTATAGTAGTTTTCCTTTCCTGCAATCTGATCTCCAAGCAGAGTGGCATTCTGCTCCTTATTCAGGATAATAAATGCGCCATCCGGTGTATAGTAGGACTCATTCATCGTTCCGGACACACAGTCTGTCTCGTAAGCAACCTTGCCATTGACATATACCCAGATGTGCTGGCGGCTCAGATCCGCTTCGACATAATTCTGGCCAAAACCATAATTGTCATCCGGTGTCGAAGCCTCTGTAAAGGAGTAGACAGGCTGCCTCGTGGTGACGGTTCCGGTATTCAGCTCATCCGTCAGCTGGGCGATCTCCGCTTCCTGATTGATCTGATACCCGTAATATCCTGTGCCCCTGACTGTAATATCTCCGATGCCGGTCGCAGAGAATGTTTTGTCCTTGTTGATCGTATCCGTATCCGCAGCCATCTGTGCCACGTAATCCGCAATATGCGCATTCCAGGTGGCGTCATCCTTTGTCCAGGTTCTATCTGCGTTCTGGGTCAGCCAGTTGATGGTTGTCGCCCCGTCCAGCGTCTGTGTCGTTCCAGGCAGTGTATAGGTAATACTGGCAGTAATCGTATTGTTCAGCGCTGCGAGCTGCTGGTTCAGGGCCGCATCCGTACTGGTAACCGCAGGATTATTGTAGACGCCGGATACACCCGTCAGGTCCAGCTCCGACTGATCTTTGGAAACGGCTTCCTCAACGGCATTCATAGCTGCATCCTTATTCAGAGAAGTTCCCTCTGTCTCCGGAACAATCTGGAATCCGCCGTCTGCTTTTTCAATGTGGGCGTTGACCGGCTGTGTCATATTGGAATCCTGCATCTCAGAAAACCCATTGACCATATTTGTCAGGTCTTCTTCCTTATAATAGAAAGCCCCCTCCGGCGTACTTACCGTCTGCCATCCTGCTTCCGTGCTGCCTCCGCTGTTCTTCATCTCCGCCTGATCCGTAAAAATTCCCTGGATTTTCTCCTCTCCGTTCCGGAACTTCACCGTAAGGCTATAATCCTCTCCCTGCGTATCCTTCAGAGCAGTCTCTTGTTCTGCAGAATCGGATTTCTGTACGTCTGCAAAAAGCGTAGCTGCATCAACCTCTGTATGCTGCTTTTGTCCCTGCTCTGTGTCTGATATTCCCCGTCCCATTACAAAAAGACCTCCCGCCACAACAGCAGCCGCTGCAATACAGGACAGTGGAAGGACTATTTTCTTCAAATATTTATTCCTTTTATTTTTGCTACCTTTAGCCATCAAAGCTCCCTTTTCTGCTACGTATAAAAAAAATCAAGCCAAACCGTCTGAGCACTGTCAAGCCATTGCATTTATAGGTTAGCCACAATCATAATATTTTATTATTGCAATCATCTGCCGCATCGAAAATGAACGGCACTTTTTTTATTATAACAATAGTATACATCGTTTGTAAACCGCCTGGCATTCCTCTGGACGGTAACGATGGTGCTTAGTTACAGTTCGCTGGTGTGTCGGGAGGGCACTTCTCATGCAGGCCTTTGGAGTGAGTAACTACGGACGGAAACAGCCAAATGAGAAGTACCACCGGAACAGTAATCCCTATATGGTGTACTATACATATTAGTACACGCAGGGTCAAGGATTATTCTGTTCTTTTCCTGAAAGGGGCAGCTCGATCAGGAAAAATGTGCCAGGCACATGATTCATGAGACATATTTTCCCCTTATGCAGCTCTACGATTTTCTTCGCGATGGACAGTCCAAGCCCGGTCCCGTTACCGCTCGTCCGCGACGTATCTCCTACCACAAAGGGCTCAAAAACAGTCTCCCTGAGCTCTCTGGGAATACCGGCCCCCTCATCCCCGATCCGGATTTCCATCCAGTCTTCCCTTTCGCCCTTTTCATTTTTTATGGTCTTCCTCGAAATGGCAATCAGAATTTTTGCATCTGCATCTGAATATTTCAATGCATTGCCAATAATATTTTCAAAAACCCGCTTCAGCTGAAAACGATCAAACCAGCCATACATTTTCTGATCCGGAATGTCGGCCTCCAGCTCCCTTCCCGCCATCTCCAGCTCCATATAGCGGAAAGAAATATATTCCCGTACATACTCGCAGATATCACCGTATTCCAGATTCAGCTGATACTCTGGATGGTCCAGTCTGCTGTAATCACTGAACTGGTTGATCAGTTCCGCAATCATTTTTGTCTTGCTGTCGATGACCTGAAGGTAGTTCTCCTGTGCATCCTTTGGAATAAGCCCGTCGCGCATGGCATCTACGTATCCCTGTATCACCGTTACCGGCGTCTTCAGATCATGAGAGATGTCAGCCACCATTCTGCGTCTCTGCTCGCGGAGCTTCCTCTGCTCCTCCTCGCTCTTCTGCAGAGCGGATTCCATCTCATTAAAGGACCGGATCACAGACAGTAATTCCTTCGGCTCCTGCTCTTCCTGAACAGGCACCCGTTTTCCTCCGGCCGCTTCATCAATTGCTTCTGAGAGTTTTAACAGTGGTTTGGAAATTTTTTTTGACATTTTCAATCCAGCCAGAACAATTACCACAAGCACACTTAATAAAAAGGCAGAAAACAATATCACACCATTCCGCCTTTGAGCCCACTTCTCCTGCGCAAAACCTGCTCTGCTGTGAATCAGGAGATACCGGGGATCACCGCTGCTGCTTTTGAACGTATATTTCTGAATCAGATTTCCACTTTCATCTTCATTAAAATAGACATAATTCAGAGAATCTTCGGAGAGCTGCCCACTCTTCAGGTCCAGATTGCTGTACAGAAACTTCCGGTTTTCATCCAGAACTGCCACGCCGGAAAGAGAATCTTCCTCATCGCCATTCTGACTGTTGTAACGAACCAGAAGCCACCCTTTCTCGCTGCCATTCTGCATAGGAAAGATGCTATACACTGCCTCTGTATCCACATCGGGAATATACTGGAGAATGTCACTATTGTAAGTATTTTTTTCCCCCGACCGGCTGGAATACAGCACCTTTGCATCGGCATCCGTAATCTCGAAATAACCGTTCTTTCCCAATGTCCTTCCAGCTTTCAGAGATTGGTAATCATCATTTTTGAGTGCATCTACCTGACCGATCAGCTTCCGGATACCGGCAGATGTGGCAATCACCGGCTGGATCTGTGTCGAAAGAAAATAAAAAAAGGCCGCAAGTATCAGCACGATACCCGCAAGCCCCACAAAATTCCGGACGATGAACGAATAAAAACTATTGTGATTTCGCTTTTTTCTCATATTACTCTCTTCCTGCTTTTCTTTTCCTTGTTCAAGCCAGAATAGAAACCATACGTATCGGCATATGTTTAATATCTCTGAAGCAAGGTACTCCGCCTTCGATATCGTATATTTCAGCTTCGTCCGTGTCAAGGCAATGCCGCCATGTCCATGTCAGCCCCTTGATGTCCCGATTTTGTATCCAAGACCACGCACTGTCAGCAGATACTTTGGATTCCGGCTGTCATCCTCAATTTTTTCCCGCAGGTTCGAGATATGGACCATGATGGTATTCTCATCATTTTCGAAATACTCTCCTCTGAGGAATTCGTAGATCTGGACCTTCGTGTAGACCCTTCCCGGATTCTGCATCAGAAGCATCATGATCCGGATCTCCGTCATCGTGGTTTTGATCTCTTTTCCGTTCTTGAACAGCTGCATTGTCTGCTTGTTGAGCGTCAGCTCCTTATAGTGCAGAACCTCCTGGTCCTGCACCTCATCACTGCCTGTATTGAGATCATAAAATCTGCGAAGTGCCGACCGAACGCGCGCAACTACCTCCAGAGGGTTGAAGGGCTTGACCAGATAGTCATCCGCCCCCAGGTCCAGACCCAGTATTTTATCGCTGTCCTCCTTCTTGGCGGACAGAACGATGATCGGCATATTATACTTTTCCCGCACCTTGCGGATCAGCTCATAGCCGTTCATATGCGGCATCATAATATCAAACAGGCCCAGGTCCACATGCTCGCTCTCAATGATGTGATACGCCTTTATGCCATCCGGCGCCGACAGAATCCGGTACCCCTGATTCTCCAGATACAGCTTCAGCACCTCTATAATGTTTTCATCGTCCTCCGCAATCAGAATGGTACAGCTTTTTTCCCTCAGCATCCGCCCCTCACCTCTTCGCAGACCGTATGGCAGCGATATTCTCGTCCACCGCCTGTTCATAAATCATTTCTTCCCGATTCCAGTTCTTATATAATACGTTATTCCGTTCATCCGCAAGGTTCAATGTTTTTATAATATGTTCTTCCAGATATGCGGTTGTCCTGTCCGCACCGGAGATATTCAGATGATCTCCCTCATCCAGTGTGTCCGTCTGCCAGTTGATACCCATCTCACTGACATGCTGGTTCAGATCAATATACGTCAGCTGATGAGTGTCTGCAAGAGCCTGCAGTGCATTATGTTTCTCCATCGTATAATTTTTCGGAGAAGGAGCACTGTACAGAACGACCTTGATTCCCTTCTGCCGACAGAGCTCCAGTACCTTATCAAAGATCAGAAGATTCAGCTGGGTAATATCCGCCTTTTTGTCAGAGGATCCCATATAATCTTCTGGTCCGGTATAGGACTTGACACCCGTCCTGATTGTGAATCCTTCAAAATGCATGACCTTCTGCTCGGAAGGCTTCAGCATATTCTTCCAGAGGTTGTGATACTGGAAGATGGGCAGAACAGAGGCTGCCCTGGAAGCGATGATATTCTGAATCTCATCCAGATCCTTCGCTGATCGGAGCAGGGAGTGCGTCTCGATCAGCACCACATCCGGATGCTGGGTATCCAGCGCAGTCGTAAGCATATTGTACATCTCATTCATCGTCTGCCCGGATTGTCCGGCTGTATAAACAGGTATGCCAAGATCCTTCCATACCTTCATGGGAGAGACGGTTGTATAACTCAGACTGTCTCCGAGAACCAGCACCTTCACCGTATTCGCGGGCTCCTCCTGCATCTCAATAATGGCTCCGTTTCTTTTCAGGTATGTGCTGTCCTTGCATTTACGCGCATACCCGAGCGCTGCCCTGGACCCCAGGATCAGCAGCAGAATAAGAACAAGGAAGAATCCGATTTTTTCCCGCAGGCTTATTTTTCTGATGTCCATAATTGATGTTTCCTCCAATCAGAATGATGTCAGAGTCAAAAGATGTATGCTCATGAAATTGTCCTTCTGACTCCAATATCATCAGAATCCTGCGTAGATCAGATCCACCTTCTGGTAACCCGATCCATAGGCTCCGAAAATAATAATGCCAAAGATCAACGCATACAGTGCTGCCCATCGCACAATAAAGGGCCGTCTTGCCAGACATGCTTTGAACGAGATTCCCTTCTCATGCAGCACATCTGCGATAAATACCACAACGATTCCGGCGAAAATGACTGCCCAGTCGGCCTTATCCAGTCCAAAGCCGAGAAGTGTGCCGTCCCACAGCCGGTGCAGTGCAAAATGATGGAACATGGATGCGAACATCTGCCGTCCCGCCGTAAATCCATTGGCGCGGAAGAACAGCTCACCCGTGAAAATAATCAGCCATGTCCGCAGGATCCGGAACAGCGTCCAGCCTTTTCCCTTGGGATCAGCCTTTGTCACCGTATAAAATTTCTTCTTGACCGGTTCCAGAATCACTTCCAGCATCAGGAAGAACAGATAGTAAAGTCCATAAAAAATATAATTGAAATTTGCCCCGTGCCAGAGCCCGTTAAAGAGCCATACCGGCGTCAGCGCGAGAAAGGACGTCCCGACCTTTGCCACATATTTCCCGTACTTTTTTCTCGCCTTCCGGTTCCATTTCATCGTCAGATCGGATGTCGTGACCGGATAAAAGACATATGTTTTCAGCCAGACACCCAGAGAAATGTGCCAGCGTCTCCAGAATTCCGATGCGCTCTGTGAGAAAAACGGCTGGCGGAAATTTTCGGGAAGCTTTACTCCAAACAGCAGCGCAGATCCAAGGATGATGTCGATGACACCCGAGAATTCCATGTAAAGCTGCATCGTGTAGGACACCGCAGCAACGACAATCATGACGCCGTCATATTTCGCATGATTGTTAAACAGCTCCGTTACAATTACAGAAAGCCGGTCTGCAATGACGATCTTCTTCATCAGGCCCCACAGGATCCGCGTCACCCCGTCAAAGACATTCTGTTCTGTGACAGGATTCCCGGCCTGCAGCTGCCTGGCAGTATCCTGGTATCTCGCAATAGGTCCCTCCATCGTCTGGGGGAAAAAGCCGAGAAACAGGCTTACCCCTGCGAAGCTTTTATCAGCGTTGACCCGGCCCCAGTAGATCTCAAGCAGATATCCGGCCGCCTCCAGCGTATAATAAGAGACGCCGATCGGCACAAGAATATTCAGATATGGAATCGCCATCTGAGATCCATGCCTTGACAGGATGAGATTTACGACACCCAGAAAAAAATTAAAGTACTTCAGGTACAGCAGCTGACCGAAAAGTCCGCCAATGGAGATATAGGTCAGCAGCTTCTGCGTTTTCTTCCTGCCGGACAGCCTTCCAATGCCAAGACCTGCCAGCCAGACCAGTGCCGTCAGAATGATAAAATAGAATACCAGCATCCGGCTGCACAGATAGAAATAGATCCAGCTCGCGCCAAGAAGCACGAACTTCCGGTATCTGGATGGTGTCAGCTGATAAACGATCACCACCAGTGGCAGAAAGACTGCCAGATAGGGCAGTGTATTGTATCCCATCCCTCGTTACCCTTCAAGCTGAGCAACCATCTTTGCAATGGCTTTGACGGAATTAAAGTTCTGCGGAACCATGTCTGACGCATTGATCTTGATATCGAACGCGTCCTCCAGATCTCCCACCAGAGAAATGATCGCAAAGGAGTCCAGAATCCGGTCATCAATCAGATGCTCCTCATTTGCAAAATCTACGGAATCATCAATGTCTGTAAGAATCTCTGTGATTTTCTTTTCTGTCTCGTTCATTTTTTGCTCTCCTTTTTGAAACCTGCCATTTTTTGAAAACTACCATTTTTTGAAAACTACCATTCATCAAAATGAATTTTATTCCTGGGATCTGTTGTTCTGACCCATTTCTATCACATGTATTTCATATCTGTTAAACCTGATCCACAAACTCCTCTGTATTCCATGTCCAGCAGGGCTTCTCCTGGCGAAGCGGCTTTATGCCGTCCCCGGAAGAATACAGATATACCGCCGGAAGCTCATGGCTGAGGAAGAGGGCCATGCCCTCTACCATGGAGTAGGCACCTGCATTTTTGAATACGAGTATGTCTCCTGATACAAGATCTCCAAGATCCGCCTGTGCCGTAAGTACGTCATTAACCGTGCAGAGGCAGCCGCAGATCGTCCATTTCTTTGGTTTTTCTTCCGTTTCTGCCTCTGTTGCCGCATCTGTTACCGCATCGGACAGATGGCTGTATAATGGCTCCACGTGGGGATGGTACATACCCCGGATCTGCCCGTCATACTGCAGCTGATGCATGCCGCCGTCCGTTATGCAATAATGTACTCCGCCAGAATGCTTGACCTCGCAGACTCTGGTTGCGTAATAACCGCAGGAAGCTGCACAGATCCGTCCCATCTCGAGGGTAACACGCCCCTTCCACTGCATCTGCCTGACAGCCTCCATGATTTCCTTCAGGAATTCTGCTTCAGGATGCTCCTCCTGTCCTTCAAAATATCCTGCAGGAATTCCCGGACCGTACTCCAGCTCCGGTATCTCCAGTCCAAACGTCTCCTCAAGCCGAAGCAGCAGAGCATCCAGCTTCCGGATCTCACGGACATTCTTATCCGGCTTCCGCTTCTGGGACCCGGAATAAAAATGTATGCCTGCCAGCTTTACCCATGGCTCTTCCTGTATCTTTTTCAGAATGCCCCGGATTGTATCCTCGTCCATGCCGAACTGATTGCCGCTCGTCAGTCTGAGATACAGCCTGATGCATGTATGATATTTCTCTGCGAGCCCCCGCAGAAGTCCGAACTGATGCAAAGACTCTACCGTATAACCTGCACGTCTGCCGCATTCCCGGATAACCCGGTCCATTTCTTCAGGTTTCTTCAGAACGCCGGAGATCAGCAGCTTTTCCGGGGCAATCTTGTTCCTCCGGCAGATACAGTACTCGCCATAGGAGCATACCTCAATCCGGTCCACAAGCTTACCTGCAGCCGGCGTCATGAAAGGATTGCACTTCATGGCATAGCAGAGACCCGCCTCTGATCCGATCAGACCCCGCAAGGTTGCAATCTGTGCCGCAAATGCGTCCCCTGAAAAAAGATAAAAGGGTGTGGTGACATTCCCGGCCAGCTTTCTGATTATTTCTTCTATCTGTTTTTCCATGCTTAATCTCCTCTCAGGCACCAATTTCCTCTAACAGCTGCTTGCGATCGATTTTTCCATGGGCGTTCAGACGGAACTGCTCTACTCTGACCAGCCTGTTTGGCACCATATACCCCGGAATATGCTCCTTAAGATTCTCTCTTACGGCCTTTCCCTGCGTACCGCCCTGATAAAAGCCATAAATCCGGTTCCGTTCCCGGTCAAATACGCAGCAGGCCCGCTCGATACCAGGCACCTTCAGCATTGCGTTCTCTACCTCGCCGAGCTCGATCCGGTGACCCATATGCTTGATCTGGGAATCCTTGCGGCCCACAAAATAGAAAAGTCCGTCTGAACCAAGGTAACCGATATCTCCCGTGCGGTAATAACGACCGCTCTCTCCCCGGACAAAGGCCCGGGCTGTTTTTTCCGGGTCGTTCAGATAGCCATCGGCAAGAGACTCGCCTGCCACGCAGATTTCACCCGGCCGGTCTGCCTGCGTAATCTGTGCCCCTGCAGTATCACGGAGAAAAACCTTCCTGCCGGCAAAGGGAATCCCTATCGGGAGCACATCACCCTGAAAGTGCCCGGGAATCCGGTAATACAGACAGTTACAGGTAATCTCCGAAGGACCATACAGATTAATAAACTGCGTCTTCGGGAGTGCGTCCTGCCAGATGCGCAGCTGCCTTGCCGGCATGACCTCTCCGCTGAACATCACCATCCGCAGGCGCACGGGCGTACGATAATCAAATCCGCCAAACTGTGAGATCATGCAGAGCGCGGAGACTGCCCAGATCAGGACCGTTACCTTTTTGGCAATCAGATAATCCACCAGCTGTCCGGGCATGGCAAAGCAGGTTCTCGGAATGATCACAAGCTTTGCCCCTGTAAAGCAGGAGGAAAAAATATCCTTCACCGACACATCAAAATCAAATGGTGCCTGATTGCCGATCACATCCTCCTCACGGATGCCGGTCTCCCTGATAAAATGACTTATGAAATCCATGACGGCACGGTGACTTACAGCGATACCCTTGGGATCCCCTGTAGATCCGGAGGTAAATACCGTATACAGAAGATCCGTATCCTTTGCCCGGGCCCGGACCGCTTCAAGCAAGGGCATACAAACAGCATGATTCAGGACTTCCTCTGCATCAAGAAACACTACAGGACCGTCAGGTCCATTCTCCCAGCCGGAAAAGTCCTCCCTGCGTTCCATAACGACAATCCCGGCACCTGTCGTATGAAGGATCTTTCTGACCCGTTCCTGCGGCTGGTCGGGATCCACAAATACATATGAACTTCCACTGTAGAGAGCACCATACAGAAGTGCCAGTGCCTGACAGGACTTCTCTACCATCAGCACGACCGGTCTTCCTGCACTCCGGGCCTTGGCAAAGCAGCTGCCAGCCCGCCGTGCCTGGTCCAGAAGCTCTCCCCATGTGCAGGATGTTTCCTGATCCTCCACGGCAGTCTGACCCGGAATGCGCTGTGCAGTCTGTTCCAGCATTTCCAGAATTGTTTTCATTTGCATAACCTCTTACCTTTCCTTTTTCTTCCCCTTCGCTTTTATGGGCACACTATATCCCCTCCGGCTTAATTCCAGCTTCATGTAATCTTAAGAAATCTTAAGAAAAGCTGTGCAGCCTGCGAAAGTGTCGTACGGAAAGGTTCTGCGGCCTGCAGAAAAGGCTGTTAAAAACAGATAGCTGTCGGGAAGCACAAAAAAAAGACCGCTCCCGCTGCTGTATTCCATACAGTAACGGAAACGGTCCTGCTTGTATGATTCATGTGCACTTGATTTCCGGGCACCTGATACTCTGTACTCCTGATACCTGGGAACCTGCCTTTGCTCCTTCATTAACATCCTTACAGATCAGTTGGAAGCCCTGCTTCCATGTCTGTGCTGCTCCGCTGTCTGATAAGCTTTCAGGCTCTCCTGTTCTTCTCTTGTCAGCGTCTTGGGAACTGCAATTTCAATCGTGACGTATTCATCACCACAGACGCCCTTCATATCCTTCACACCTTTTCCTCTCAGTCTCATCTTGCTGCCGGACTGCGTACCCTTCGGAATCCTGCATACCACATGTCCATTGAGCACGGGCAGTTCTGCCTCTCCGCCAAATACTGCCGTGGTATATGGTATCCGGGCAGTCGTATACAGATCTCTGCCTTTACGTTCAAATCCTGGCATCGCCTGTACGTGGACCTGAATGATCAGATCTCCGCTGCCGCCATTGGGTCTGCGGTTGCCCTTTCCTCTGAGCCGTATGGATTTTCCATCCTCAATACCGGCCGGAATCCGGATTTCCAGTGTGCTTACATGACCATTAGCGGACGAGAGCTGCACCTTGCGGGTACACCCGTTGATCGCATCCATGAAACCGATGGTAAGCTCCGAATGGATGTCGTAATCAGCCGCGGCCTGCTCAGCTCCGTTGTAAAAGCCGCTGCTGCCTCCGAACCCGCCAAAGCCGCTGCCACCGGTGGAATAGCTGTGCCCGGTGTGTCCGCTCTTGCCATGGAACATATTGCCGAACATCTGTCCGAAGATATCATCTGCATCATCGCCATTAAAGTGGAAGGACTGGTAGCTCTTCCCATCGGGTCCATAGGACCTGTAGCTGTACGTGCTGCCGCCATTTCCACCGGTAAAGTTTCTGAAGAAATCTCCTGCATTGCCGCTGCCGAAATCACTCCTGCCGCCATATGCATCATAGGCCTCCTCATACTTCTTCGGGTCCATGCCATTTTCAAATGCTGCCATACCACATTTATCATAAATTCTCTTCTTTTCAGGATCACTGAGCACAGCATATGCCTCGTTGATCTCCTGAAACTTTTTCTCTGCCTGCTTATCCCCTGGGTTCATATCCGGATGATAGCGCTTTGCGAGCTGACGAAATGCCTTCTTGATCGCATTCTCATCCGCGCCCTTCGGAAGACCGAGAACCTCGTAAAAATCCTGTTTCATCCTGCTCACCTTCCCTCGATCCATAACACCATCACTGGTCTTTCCAGTTCCTGAAGGATCTGAAAACATACAAAAAAGCTGTCATGCCAACTGACGTTCAGTGACATGACAGCTTATCTGATCCTGTTTATTATCATTTTCAGATGAATATCTGTAGTCCCGCTATGCGTTGCTTTCAGCCGCCAGTAACCAATCCGTCATCAGCCAAATGCAAACTATTTGCTTTCTTATGACATTATGTATACTAGCACGCTTTATTAGCACTGTCAAGCATCGAGTGCTAATTTATTTGTTGCGGTCAATGATGCTCTCAAAGCTCTCGGAATCTCTTGCACCTACAACCTGGTCCACCTTCTGACCATTCTTGATAAATACAAAATTCGGGATGCTCTGTACACCAAACTTTGCCGCAAGCTCAGGATTCTGATCAACATTGATCTTTACAAACTTAACATCATCATAATCCTCGGAAAGGCTGTCCATAACCGGAGCCATCATCTTGCAGGGGCCGCACCAGTCCGCATACATATCCACTACGACAAGTCCCTTAGCCTGCAGAACCTCTGCGTCAAACTCGTTCTGATTAATCATCTTTACCATAATATTGGCCTCCCTTATCCTGTGCCTGATCCTGTGCACAACAGGAATACAGACAGCTGTTACTGATTTTTCCAGTTTGCAATTACAGCGCAAAGCAATATCATATATCTACTGCATCTTATTTCTCTTGCTTCGTCTTATTTCTGTCTGCTGTTTTATATCTGTGCCGATAATATATCACGAAATTTAATTGTGCGCAAGTCTTTTTTATAAATGTCCCGCTTTCTTCTCAAAAACGTTACTGTTCCGAGGGTAGTGAACAATATCTTCCTTCTCTAAAAATAACATGATAATAGCCAGTATTCATTTTCCTGACGGTTTTGCAATCAGCTTGCAGATCAGATTTCCCCTGGCTGAAAACTTCCTCTCATACTCTGTCATGATATTTTCCTGATTCATGGATCTATCATGATGCAGATCAAACGTATACTGCAAAAGCTCCCATCCCTGATTCTGAATCTCCTCAAGAGAAAATTCAAAGAGTGGCCGGTTGTCTGTCTTGAACTCGAGACAGGCTTCCGCCGCCATGATTTTCTCATACAGCTTCAGAAAATTTGCCGATGTCAGCCGTCTGCCCGCGTGGCGTTCCTTCGGCCAGGGATCCGAAAAATTCAGATAGATCCCGTCGACCTCCTGCTCCGCAAACACCTCCGGCAGCGCCTGCGCGTCCATCCGGAGAAAACGGAAATTACAGTCCTTTGGCATGTCCGGCCGGTTCAGAACAGACGCAGGCAATGCATGCACTCTGTCCGGATCAGCACCGTCCTTTATCATTGCTCTTTCCTCTGCCTTCTGAAGTGCGCGGAACAGGACACTGTCATATCGCTCAATACCAATAAAATTGCGATCCGGATATGTCTCCGCCATATCCATCAGAAAATGTCCCTTGCCCATACCTATTTCTATATAGAGAGGCTGCTGTTTCAGAAATATCTCATTCCACCTGCCCCTGCATTTTTTCGGGTCGTGTATGCAATAACTGCTGACACGAACCACCTCTGCTGCACCCGGTATGTTTCTTAATCTGCCCATTGATCCTGTACTCCGATCCTATTGTTTCAGGTTATACTGCCATAGCCTGTTCTTTTTCATTGATAAAGCTGTCTGTTATCATAGCATATCCTTGCCCTGCCGTCATTCGCAAAACAGACAGGACTCCCTTGATGCACCATCCTGAGCATAACACCCCTCTCTACACAATCCTAAGCATCTATAGCTCACATATGTTCCATATGAAGGAACGATTCCATATTTTGTCAGATTTTTATTCTGTTCGCCACACAATTCAAAGTTACATTCACTAATCGTTTCACTTCAGAAAAGTCAATAGTTTCCGGTCAATATTTTTGGAAATCCACCTTTTTGGAAATAGTTAACAAAACGTTCGTTCACGATTTTTTATTATGTAACCGGACTTTTTTGCTGACATTTTTGTTGATAATGTGGATAACTTCGTGGATAACTTGAATTTACGCAGGTTTCGGGGCTCTCCTTATGTTGATAATTTTGTGAATGAAAAATTTCATTTTCCGGATCTGTCTGCGCCTGGTTCATCATTTTGTGCACTTTTATAAAACGGGAATTTTGTATACAAATACAACATCAGATTATTTGTCCGGGACAGCGCATTGCATCTGAAAAATGAATGTTTTATAATCAGCTACGAATATTATCTGCAGGAATCAGAGCTTCCCGCATTTTTTTCCAACTTTATTATTCCAGATACTTTTTATTTATTTTCCAGAAAGGAAGCACTTCATATGAATGAACAACGGGAAAAAGTCATCATCCGGACCAGTATCACCGGCATCCTGGTCAATGTACTGCTTGCCGCATTCAAGGCTGTCGTCGGCCTTATGTCCCACTCTGTCGCAATTGTAATGGATGCCGTCAACAATCTCAGTGACGCCCTGTCCTCTGTCATTACCATTCTCGGCACGAAGCTGGCCGGAAAAGAGCCTGATAAAAAACATCCGCTCGGCTACGGAAGAATCGAATATCTGAGCGCCATGATCATATCCGTCATCGTCCTCTACGCCGGTGTTTCATCGCTGGTGGAATCCATAAAGAAAATCCTCCATCCCGAAGCGCCTGACTACTCCGCCACCGCCCTTCTGATCATCGCAGTAGCGGTTGTCGCAAAGGTTATTCTTGGAAGATTTGTGAAGAAAAACGGGCAGAAGGTCAAATCAGATTCCCTGGTTGCCTCGGGAAGTGATGCACTCCATGACTCTGTCATATCCGCATCAACGCTCGCAGCAGCCGTCATCTACCTCCTGCTGCACATCAGTCTGGAGGCCTGGCTTGGTGCCCTGATCTCCGCCGTCATTGTCAAATCCGGACTGGAGATGCTGCGTGACACCGTCAGTGAAATTCTTGGGGAACGTATTGACGCGGAAACAGCTCAGGCCGTCAAGCATACCATCTGCCAGGTAGACGGCGTACATGGCGCCTACGACCTGATCATCAACAACTATGGTCCGAACCGGCAGATCGGCTCTGTTCATATTGAAGTTCCGGAAGACACGACGGCTGGCGCCCTTGACAGCCTGGAAAGGGAAATTACAAAAGAAGTGTTTGTGAAGCATCATGTCATTCTGACCGGAATATCAGTCTATTCCATGAACATGCATGATCCGGAAGCCGCCAGGATTGAAACCGGTATACGCAAGATTCTCGAGGCATATCCGGATGTACTGCAGATGCACGGCTTCTACCTGGACCAGACAGATAAGGTTCTGAAATTCGATATTATCATCAGCTATGATGCCCAGGACAGAAGACAGATCTATAAGGAAATTGTAAAAAAGGTAAGCGACGCTTTCCCGGGGTATACGCCGCAGGTACAGCTTGATTTTGATATCTCCGACTGAACAAAAGCATAGAGTAGCATGAGGCAAAAATTCCATTGCCCATTTGTCAGAGCATTACCGGCTGTTCAAAGATGAATCCGCAGGCTATTGAAAAAGTACAAGGCGAGGACTGTCTGACGAAGGCGCAAAGCGCCTGAGGAGTTCCGCAGCTTCACAATCCAGGATTCAGCTTTGTTACAGCCGGTTTGCGAATGACGACAGGGCGATGGGATCTTTGCCCGTATGCCAGTTTCCCTTACCAGTTTATATTTTCAATTGCCGCCTTCTCTACCGCAAGCCCGTCCTTATAATGACGGATAAATGTCTCATATCCCTTCACCGTTTCCGGATCCGGATCCATCGTAGCACCTTCCATATCTGCAAAAATCTCCCGGTTCAGATATTCCGGCAGGCTTTCCTTTTCTGTGCCGCCCTCCAGCATATAGGCTGCCAGCAGTGCAATCCCCCATGGTCCGCCCTCTGAAGCTGTCGGCATCACGGTAACAGGTGTATCAATTGCCGCAGCCAGGTACTTCTGTACACATCCGGGCGTGGTGAAGAGGCCGCCATGGCCTGTAATCCGGTCGATCTTCACATGCTCTTCGTTCTGCAGAATGTCCATTCCAAGCTTTACCGCACCAAGGGATGTGTAGAGCTGTGCGCGCATGAAATTAGCGAGATTCAGACGGCTCTCCGGCATGCGCACGTAGAGGGGACGGCCTTCATTGAGCTTCGTAACGCCTTCTCCGGAGTAATAACCATAGTTTAAAAGGCCGCCGCAGTCGGGATCGCCTTCCAGGGACTTCCGGCATAGGACATCGTAAAGGTCAACGCCCTCAAGATCCACTCCCATCAGCTCTGCAAATTCCTTAAAGAGGTCATGCCATGCATTGATATCCGTCGTTCCGTTGTTGGCATGTGACATGGCACAGGGTTTTCCATCCGGCGTTGTCACCATATCAATCTCCCTGTGCAGCTTTGAGAGAGGCCTCTCCGTCACAATCATTGCGAAGGTGGAGGTACCTGCAGATACATTGCCGGTCCGCGGTGCAACTGCATTGGTCGCCACCATACCGGTACCCGCATCTCCCTCCGGCGGGCAAAGCGGAATGCCTGCCTCGAGTATTCCACTGTCATCCAGGAATGCAGCTCCTTCCTCTGTCAGAATGCCTGCTTCTGTACCAGCTGTCAGGACCCTTGGCAGCACATCCCTCAGCTTCCATGGATATCCGTAAGATTCAGTCAATGTATCGAAGCTGTCCACCATCTTCTGGTCATAGTCCAGCGCATCGGAATCAATGGGAAAAATACCGGAGGCATCGCCGATTCCGATCACCTTTTGTCCGGTCAGAAGAAAATGTATATAACTGCTCAGCGTTGTGACATAGGAAACATCCTTCAGGAATCCCTCCCCATCCAGCATAAACTGGTAGAGATGGGCAATGGTCCAGCGCAGGGGAATATTGAAGGAAAACCGTTCCGTCAGCACATCCGCAGCAGCCTGTGTATTGGAATTGCGCCAGGTCTGAAAGGCCGCAAGCGGCTTCCCGTTCTTGTCCAATGCAATAATTCCATGCATCATGGCACTGATACCAATGGCCCCGACACGCTTCAGATCCTGACCATAGCTTTTTTTCACCTGGTCTCGCAGCTTTCCATAGCAGTCACGCAGCCCCTCGGTAATTTCCTCATAGGGATACGTCCAGATACCCTCTGTCAGGTGGTTCTCCCAATGATGGGATCCCTTCGCCAGAACGTGTCCCTTCAGATCTGTCAATACCGCCTTGATGTTGGTTGATCCAAGCTCAATGCCAAGCGCTGTCTGCGCATTCATAATTTCATCCTTCTCACGCATTGCTTCTCCTTTCTGTCTCTGCACACTTCATTTTTTTCCATAAGATTCAGCGAGTTTTCTGAAAGCTATAAGACTGTTACGGATCTGTTCCGTCGTGACACAGTAGGCGATCCGCACATAACCCGGTGTACCGAAGCTGTCGGCCGGAACCAGAAGCAGCTCGAACTCCTTCGCACGTTCACAGAATGCAGACGCATCCTCCTCAAGGGCCTTTACAAACAGGTAGAAGGCACCGTCCGGATGTACACAGGTATAACCGTATTCCGTAAGAGCCTCATACAGGAGATCGCGGTTGGTCTTATATACAGAAAGATCTGAAACCTTTCCAACGCATTTTTCTATGACATGCTGTGTAAGACTCGGCGCACAGACATAGCCGAGGGCGCGTCCGGCACCAGCAACTGCTGCGTACAGGTCCGCTGCATGATCCGCCTCATCGGGCACCAGAATGTATCCGATCCGCTCTCCGGGCAGAGACAGCGATTTGCTGAAGGAATAGCAGACCACCGTGTCCGGGTAATACTTTGTCAGATAGGGGACATTGATCTCCGGATCATATACCAGCTCCCTGTAGGGTTCATCTGCAATCAGATAGATGGTATGACCGTACTCCTTCTCCTTTTTCCTCAGAAGATCCGCCAGCTGCCGCACCGCAGAGTCCGGGAAAACCACACCCGACGGATTGTTCGGAGAGTTCACAAGGACCGCCTTTGTTTTTTCGGTTATCAGCGGCTCCAGAACCGCAAAGTCAATCTGGAAGGTATCCGGATCTGTTGCCGCGGTCACAAGCCTTGCTCCGGCAGTTTCCACAAATACCCGGTATTCCGGAAAAAACGGTGTAAAGGTAATAAATTCGTCTCCCGGCGTCACAAGTGCTGTAATGGTGATTTTCAGTGAGGCGGCTGCTCCGCAGGTCATGTACAGATTCGAAGCTGAAAAGCAGGTACCAAAACGCCGGTTCAGGTCGTCAGCGATTGCTCTCCTGGTGTCTGCATCACCTGCCGCAGAGGTATACCCGTGAAGCCAGATATCGTCATGGGTGGCGATCAGCTCTCTGTACGTTTCATTTACTTCCCTTGGCGCAGGCACATTCGGATTCCCGATACTGAAATCAAAAACCTTGTCCTCGCCGATTTCCGCCTTTCTCTTCTTTCCGTATTCAAAGATCTCCCGGATCTTTGAAGGAGCCTTTCCCAGCTGTTCCATCTCTGTATTGATCATATGCTGTGACCTCTTTCTGATATATTAACTCTGAACCAGGAACCCTTAACGCAAGGCCCTTACCCATTATATATCTTACCTATTATATATCTTGCATTTTATATATCATACCTTTTATATATCTTATCTACTATATATAATGTCGGGATCAAACGACGTATGCTCATGAAATCATCTTATACACGCACCTATTGACCCCAAGATCATTATATTTTCTGCAGAATGTCCAATTGTGAATCACCTGCATCCCGTCTTTTTCCAGGTGGCTGTGATATTCTCCAGAAATGATCCGCACTTTATGCCAGACAGTCAGCTGACACGTATATCCCTGCCAAGCGCAAACGAATAGATGTGCGTCTCAGACACCTCAATTCCGGTGATCCTGGAAAGTGCCAGACGGTAATACGCCAGCTGCTTTTCATACTTTTCGATCAGATCTCTGCCGTCTCTGGTATGCACCCGGTCGGTTTTATAATCCACAACGATATACTTTCCATTCTCAGAAAAATACGCATCAATCGTACCTTGTACCAGAATATTTTCGTCCTCTGGCCAGGAAGTGTCAATATCCTTTGCCGGAACATCTATGACAAAAGGCTGCTCGCGGTGCAGTTTTCCGGCCATTGCAGCCCGGCGCATTCTGCATCCGATATCTGAGCGAAGGAATTTTACAATCCTGTCCGGGACAACACAGGCGGCATCCGCATCGGAAAGCAGGCCCCGCTCTGTCATATGCCGGAGCTGCCTGCGGATCTCCTCTGCAAGTGGATCCTGCAGCCCTCTCTCTCCCTTTCGTCCAGAATCTGGCTTATGTTCCGATTTCCGTCCCAGATCTGCCTTCTGTTCCGAAGATCCTTCAGCAGACATTTCGTTCGAAAATATAACACCTGCTGTTTTTTCATCTGACGCATCATGCGATGCTATTTCATTCGGAGCTGCCTGCAGATCTGTCAATCCGTGACTGAACGAAGCTGTCCCTGACAATACACGATCAAACGCTGCATAATCGATACACTCCAGAACATGATGGTAGATGGTTCCTCTCGCAGCTCCTGCCTCTTCCTGCTCCTGTTTCTCCCGCATGAATTCCGGAATGCAGGGTACCACCGGCTCCGCTGCAAAGGGCTCTGCTCCCTTTTCCTCATCCATGACCTCCATGGAACGCATTTTGATCTCCGTTACCGTCATTTTGGCCGGAAGCTCAGTACTCCTCTGAAACGGATACCGGAACGCCGACTGCCGGTTCAGGAACGCATGAATATCCGCATCAAAAATCTGATCCGTCTTTGCTGCACGTTCAATTGCATCTGCGATCTGCCCGGCCTGCAGATTCGACTGCGCAACATTTTCTGCCATTTCCTTTCCGCCCATTACCCTGACCGCTATCACCTGCTGTGGAGGCAGTGCCATCCGGATCCAGTCCAGCGGACATCTGGCACTGATCAGCCTGTGATAGGGAAGTGCTCCATCCTGTCCCTGCATTTCCTGCTGCGCCTGCTGTTCCTTTGCCTCTGTGATCTTATCCTGATCCGATACAATGCCTGTCAGGATCAGCTTTTCTCTGGCACGGGTCATGGCAACATAGAGCACACGGAGCTCTTCTCCCAGAATGTCCCGCTTCATAGCCTTCCGGATCGCAGTCTGCATCGCTGAGGTGTGCTTTGTATTGCGCGCCAGATCCACTTCCTCCATCCCGATGCCCAGACCTGCATGCAGAACCACCCTGCTCTGCACATCCTTCAGGTTAAACTGGGTGCCAAGGGCGGATACAAAAACCACCGGAAACTCCAGTCCCTTGCTCTTGTGAATGGACATGATCCTGACCGTATTCTCCGCTTCGCTGAACAGATTTACCTCACCATAGTCTACTTCATATTTCTGCATCCTCTCGATATAGCGGATGAAATTGAATAATCCATGATAGCTGGTATTTTCATAGTCAACAGCCTTCTCTACCAGCATTTTCAGATTGGCCTCTCTCTGGGCGCCTCCCGGCATTGCCGCAGCATATCTGCCATATCCTGTTTCATCAATCACCTGCGAAATCAGCGTATGCACCTCTGTATAGGGAAGACGCTTTCGAAAATCGGAGAGCTGTTCCAGGAACCTTCGCAGCTTTTCCACAAGCGCTGTATCTTTTCCCTTCTCTGCATAATGCATGACGAGATCATACATGCCTCCTTCCGGATCAAAGATCCGAAGCGTCGCCAGCTCGGCATCCGTGCACCCGACAATCGGTGATCGCAATACGGCAGTAAGAGGAATGTCCTGGCCAGGATTATCCATTATGTGCAGATAGTTCAGTATCACGGTTACTTCCAGGGCGGAGAAATATCCACTCTTCGAGACGGTGTAGGCAGGAATGCCTTCATCCTGCAGTGTTCGGACATAGATATCCGCCCAGGCACCGGGAGACCGCATCAATATCACGCAGTCCCGGTATGTCAGCGGCCGGAAGGACCCGGCATCCCTGTCCCAGACCTTTCCTGTGGCAATCAGCTCCCGGATTCTTCCCGCAACCATGAGCGCCTCCGCCTGGACCATGGTCTCTCTGCTCCTGTCATCATCAAACTCCGACGCCTCCCGGTTTACCAGCAGAAGCTCTGCCTTTGGGAAATCAGGGTCCTCACTTTCAGGAAAATCCGCTCCGTAATGGAGTGCCTGCTCCTCATCATAACGGATACCGCCCAGTTCCGGAATCATCAGCCTTTTAAAAAACGCATTGGCGCAGTCCAGCACCTGCCTTCTGCTTCGGAAATTCCGATCGAGGTTGATGCGTACGGACTCCATCCTTTCTGATCTTTGCTTTATGTCTGACCCTTGCTTTATGTCTGCTCCTTGCATGATGTCCGTTTCCTGTCCTGATACAGCCTGCTCCTGTGCTGTACTGTCCGGCTGGGTCCCATGCGCTTCAGCGTCTGTCTGTTCTGCTCCGGCTGATCGGGAAAGAAGAGGATATTCTCGGTATTTCTGGAGGAAAAGCTCCGGTCTTGCCATGCGGAAGCCGTAAATCGACTGCTTCATATCCCCAACCATGAACCGATCATAGCGCTTTTCCTCTGTTCCGGATACTGCCTCCAGGATTGCCTCCTGAATGTAGTTGCTGTCCTGATACTCATCCGTGATGATTTCCACGAAGGAGGCTGCCAGCTCCTTTGCCGCATCCGTCCTGCGGTAGGTACCATCCTCCTGCTTATCCAGCAGAATCCGCAGTGCAAAATGCTCCAGATCGCTGAAATCCGCAATATTTCTTTTCCTTTTTGCCGCAGAGAAGCGCTCCATAAACAGGAGGGTCAGGCGCACAAGCTCCTCTGCGTAGGGCCGGATCTGCCTCAGCTCCTCCAGAATTTCCTCCTCCGTCTCAGAAAAGTAGTCTGCCCTTAAATCATCCACCATTTTCTTGAAGCGCGCCCGCGCATTCTTGACCGCCTCACGGATTTCCGGATCCTCTCCGGCAGTCTTCTTTGTGGAAAGCTTTGCATATTTCAGACTGCTCAGCACCTGGTAATAATCTCCATACGTTCTGCACGCAGAGAGCTCCTGTGCAAGAATCAGGTCCTGCTCAAGCGCAGGCACATATCCGGCAGGGCCGCCGGTCTGCCTGGCATCTGCAAGATTCTGCTCCGCCATAGACACGATGTCCTCCATAAGGAGCCCTGCCTCATGGATACTGTTCGGCATCCATGCAGAATCCGACAGTGATTTTGCATCCTCCACGCGGTATGCCTGCACCGCATTAATGAGCCACCGCTCCGGGTCCGGATCACTGATCGCAAAGTCATAGATTTTCAGAATCAGGTCCTCTGCCTTCGCATCGCTCTTTCCAGGCGCATAGGCATCCATAAAATTTCGGAACCACCCGCAGTTTTTCTCCTGGTCCATGCAGGCTTCGGATGCGGTCTCATCAGAGCCGGTATCCTGGTCTGTTAGGGTTCTGTCTGATTGCGTAGCTGGACTATCTGCAGAACCTGTAACTGATGCTGCATCCAACTGTTCTGTAGAAGCCGCATCCGATGACGCAGCCAACTGGTCCGAAAGCGCATACTGTTCCTCCAGCATGTCCTGCAGCACCCTCGCCTTCAGCATCTTCAGCTCGCCTTCCTCAGCGATACGGTATCCGGGATCCAGGTTGATCCGATGGAAGTAGTTCTGAATCACATAGGTGCAGAAACCGTGAATCGTATTGATCTGGGCATGATGCAGCAGAACGCCCTGCCGCTGCAGGTGAACATCCTCCGGATGTTCCCGCAGACGCTCCTCCAGTGCCCTGCCGATCCGGTCCTTCATCTCTCCTGCTGCGGCACGGGTAAAGGTAACGACCAGAAGATGATCGATATCGACAGGATGCACCGGATCTGTGACAAGACTGATAATGTGCTCGACCAGCACCGCTGTCTTGCCGGATCCAGCCGCTGCCGATGCCAGAATATTCGTGCCCCTCTGGTGGATAATCTGGCTTTGTTCAGCTGTCCATTTCACTGCCATTTCCGTTATCTCCATTCTCCATCTCCCTGATCAGGTCCATAGCCTCTTCCGCACCCAGATTCCGCAGACGCCGGAATGCGTACCCGGGGATTCTGCGGTCATATCCGCAGATACCTCCATAGGGGCAGTATGTACAGGCACTTCTCCCCTCCTCTATGAACGGATCGGCACGGATCTCGCCCTGTACAATCCGATTTCCCAGCTCCTTTACCTTCCGGTCGGCAAAGTTCCGGATCTGTGCAAAATGCTCCAGCGACTCCGTCTGTGATGCCTTGGTAAGTACACCACTTTTTGTCAGACCGGCTGGAATCACATCCGAGGTAACGCCCGGTCCGAGCGTCCTGTCCAGATGCTTCAGAATATCCATCTCAGACCGGCAGAGTCCCTGTGGCATCAGCTGCTTCAGAAGCGCCTTCAGCCGCTCTTCCTCCGTCCCTGCCTTTTCAGCGTCGATCATCGGGTCATCAATGTGATAATAAAAGACACCTGCCGGCTCCGTCTTTTTTCCGGGATGCTTCTTCTGATCAGCCTCCAGTGCAGCATTCAGATATACTGCCAGCTGCAGCTGGAGCCCGTAATACAGCTCCC
>JBJEMO010000091.1:0-15910 GCA_051879715.1 Bilifractor sp. | reverse complement strand
CGCTTTCAGGGTGATTCTCATTACTTGACTTGCCATAAAAAAAGTCGCCTCCTTAACGTACTTTGATAGCACGGCGGTGGTGACTGTACACATTTCCGGGCGTGTCCTGATGAGCCACCCGGTGTTTCCGCTCTATGGCGGACTTATAAATTGTACAGTGACGTTTCGCCTGTATCATGACTAGACATTTGCTCCACATAAGTTACCAGCCGGGACAGCTGCAATCTCATGTTTCATCGCTTTTATGTCACAACGAGTTATATTATATGAGAACAGTGCTGAAATTGCAAGAACTTTTTTGTTAACAGATGGAATTTATCTGCCTGGGTGTTAAGAACCAGAGGACTGCCATGAAAGGAACATCTCATTTGTCTGTTTCTGTCCGTAATTCTCATCCAGAAATACATACATCCTATGCCGGTACCCGGAAGATATCTGCTGTACTATCGAACACAGGATCAGTTCTGATATGAAAGTTCATAAAAAACAGACAGGATCATAAAATCCTGCCTGTTTTCCCTGAAACGCATTGCAAATTCTTTCGAACCATCAGAAGAAAGGCATCTTCCGCATACCTGTCCGCAATTATCTTTTCCGAATTTCAAGGCAGGCATTAAGCCTGCTGTTTGACGGAAATTCACAGACAGTCTGAATAGTCCACAAGTGTGACTCCCGTGATCTCATCCTCACGTACCTTTGGATCCAGTCCTTCGCTATATGCTTTTGAAAGGAGTTCATCAGCAGTATGTACCGGCATTGCCAGCTCAATCTCACCTGCAGAGGCTGCATTGTTCTGCATATCGCCATCTGAGGATACATCCTGCTGTGGCAGATCCATCCGGGCTGTTTCGCCTGTATGATTGAGGGGCTGACTTTCCAGCGCAGCTTCCAGCGCAGCCTGTACGTCAGGCAGTGAATCCGTTCCAAATCCCTTTTCGTCCGGTGCAGCGTGTGCAGATCCTGCAGAGGAAGCGGCTCCCGAACCTGTAAGCTCTGTCATGCCGTTCGTATTTGCATTGGTGTCCTGCATCGCATTCTGTCTGTTCACTGCAGCGCCTTTTTCAATGTCAGAAGCACGTCCTGCCTGTGCCGCTGCACGATGTGCAGCATTTCTGTTCAGCTCTGCTGCCACATCTGACTGTGCATCTCTCTTTTTTTTGCGGGCGGCAAGAGTCTGGTAAAAAGCATCTTCCTCCTCTGACTCCTCTCCGTCTGCCTCGTCTTCCTCTTCCTCTTCACCACGTCGGATAACTTCTGCCGCAATAAACAGGAAAACAACCAGCGCAAGAATCAGACCCAGACAAAGCATTCCACCCTTTGACTGCGTGGCAATCATCAGATATCCGATAAAAGGAACCGTGCAGATCACTTTCAGATATTTGGACGAAACCTGAAAATTCTGATCCTGGGACCCGTCATTGGCAACAATTGTTCCATCGGACTCGCTGTAGCTCTTCACTGTATAGATATTCAGAGAGCTATTGCCAATACCGAGAATTTTCTGCCCCTCAGCAATAGAGGTTGAATCCAGTTCCTTCGAATACACTGCACTTCCGACCGCAATATTTCCAGTAGTATCCGGCTGTACAACCCGCATATCAATACCCGCAACGGTCGGAATAATCAATGCGGCGCCCGACGCAATAAACAGTGCCAGAATAATTCCTACAATTGTCTTTAATGCTTTTGACATATTATGCTCCCCTTATTCTTCGCGGAAAACAGATTCTCACATTTCTGTCTGCCGTTTGATTCTACGTCCTGACTTTCCAGATAAAAATGTATCAGTCTGAACAGCCTGCCAGCCCTTTAATAAAATCACCATCCGGGCTGACCCGCCATCACTGCATACAGCGTCATTATAAACCAAGAAATATACCTTTGCAAGAAATAGTGCAATGGTGATTCTTGATCGGTATTGCACAGCTATGCTATGATGAAAATGTTCCTATTATAATAAACAGGAGGCATGACCGGCATGGATTCTTTGGTAAAAACAATAGAGGACCTCTCTCTGAATGCATGGCCTTCGCATCAGATTCAGATCTACGATGGATGGCTTCTCCGTTTTTCCTACTTTTACACCCACAGAACGAACTGTGTGGAACAGATCGGCATATCCGAAATACCGCTTTCAGAAAAAATGAAATACACCGAAGAGGTTTACCGGAAATGGGGAACCCCCTGTATCTTCAAGATCTCCCCTCTGCTGGACCCGTCTTTTGATTCCTTCCTTGAAGCAAGAGGGTATGTGCGTGAACATGTAAACTACAATATGGTCATGGACTTTCCGGAAAATATGCAGCTGGATACGGAACTGAACAAGGCAGCAGGACTGCATATGGACATATCCAGATTCATTCCTTCTTCATGGATCGAAGGGTTGTTTATCCTTAAAGGCACAACCAACGTCATGCACCGGCAGATTGTGCCATCTATGTACCGTGCGATCCCTAAGGAAACGGTGTGCGTATCCATTCATGACGGCACGAGAATTATCGGAACCGGATTGGGTATTCTGGACCGGGAATACGTCGGGGTCTATGCGATCCATGTGCATCCCGATTACCGCAGATGCGGCATTGCGCGTCGTATCGTAAGCACGATCCTGATGCGCGGAAAGGAAATGGGCGCCAGCCACGCCTATCTGCAGGTGGTGGAGGGGAATACACCGGCAATCCATCTGTATGAATCTCTTGGATTCCACTATCTTTATACAGACTCATTCCGCGTACGCTACGGACTGATAGAGGATTCCGTAAGGCATTGATCAGACAAAGAAGCCTGATCAGCCGAAACCTTATACTCCTTCAGCGGCATCCTCATCCTCGGGGCCGCTGAGGAAATCATTGATCTGCGCCACCATCTGATCCACCTGCTCATCAGATATACCATGCACATTGCATGCCTGCTGGAGTGTTTCGTGTATCGCAGCGCCGCAGAACAGGCAGCTCATGCCATGGCCTGCAAGAATATTGCTGATCATCGGATCAACGCTGAGAAGTTCTGTCACCGTCATGTCTTTTGTAATTTTCATTGCATCTCCCTGTAATAATTTTCCATATTGTCCAATAAATTGTAAACAAGATTCTATCCGGGCAGTCCCATAAAAGAAAAACGCCGGCGCAGATGCGCCGGCGCGACATTTCCAGAAATCATTCCGGAATTATTCAGCCTCATGGATTGCACCAGTAGGACATGCAGCTTCGCAAGCGCCGCAATCTACACATGCATCAGCATCAATTACATAATGCTCATCGCCCTGAGAGATAGCTCCAACCGGACATTCTCCTTCGCATGTTCCACAGGATACGCAGTCATCAGAAATAACTCGTGCCATTTTGAATTCCTCCTTAATACGTATATAGAAAAATCTTTTTGATCGTACAAGACGGATGCTTTGCCCCGTCTCGTTAAGTTGTATTCTATACTATTAGCCCCTGTAAGACAAGTACAAAATCCAGAACATAATCCCTGATCATACATTACGTACAGTTCACTGGTGTGTCAGGAGGGTACTTCTCATGCTGGCCTTTGGAGTGAGTATTACGGACAGTTAGCTGGTTTTATGCGAAATTACCAATAATGTTGATTGCGAGAATGTTTGAGGAGGGCGGTTTTTGCCCGACGAGTTTCGCAGCAACAAAAAATAAGCATAAAACCAGCATACTGTCCGTTTACGAACGGAAACAGACAAATGAGAAGTACCCTCCTGACACACCTCGGAACAGTATCACATTACTGTTTGGCAGTCTGCTTGGAAGAATACTTCTCAAGCAGTCCTTTGGAGTATTCCGAACGGAAACCTCTGATTTAATGTGTCTCTCCAACGGCAGCATTTTCGAACTTGGTAAAATCAGGAAGCCATACAAGGTTGATGGTACCAATCGGACCGTTTCTCTGCTTGGCAATAATAACTTCACAGATTCCCTTGTTCTCGGAATCCTTGTGATAATAATCATCTCTGTACAGAAACATTACGACGTCCGCATCCTGCTCAATAGCTCCTGACTCTCTGAGGTCAGAGAGCATAGGACGGTGATCCGGGCGGCTTTCTACCGCACGGCTGAGCTGCGAAAGAGCCACTACCGGTACGTTCAGCTCTCTTGCAAGTGCTTTCAGGGAGCGGGATATTTCAGAAATTTCCTGCTGTCTGGAATCTGATTTTCTTGATCCGCTTCCACTCATCAGCTGAAGATAGTCAATCATCACGATATCCAGACCATGTTCAAGCTTATATTTTCTGCATTTTGTGCGCAGTTCCCGAACCGTAATGCCTGGTGTATCATCAATGATCAGGTTTGACTTACCAATAACATTCGCACTTTCGATCAGCTTTTTCCATTCGTCATCCTTCAGATTTCCATTCCTGATGTTCTGTGATCCTACATGAGATTCCATGGACAGAAGACGATTAACAAGCTGCTCCTTTGACATCTCAAGTGAAAAGACAGCCACATGCTTATCATGACGGAAGGCCATATACTCGGCGATATTTAATACAAATGCTGTCTTTCCCATTGAAGGTCTGGCCGCAACCAGAATCAGATCCGAATTCTGCAGGCCGGATGTCTTGTAATCCAGATCTGTAAACCCTGTTGCAAGTCCGGTGACATTGCCTGTAGTTTTGGATGCCTTCTCGATCGTATTCAGCGCATTCAGCACCACCTGCTTGATTGGCACAAAATCAGACCCCGTTTTCTGCTGAAAAAGCTGAAACATTTTCTTCTCAGACTCATCCAGCAGCTGCTCAATCGGAATATCATCCTGGTAGCAGCTGTTCTCCACTTCCTCAGAAGCTCTGATCAGCCGTCGCAGCAGTGCTTTCTCCGCTACGATCTCAGCATAATGTCTGATATTTGCTGAAGTCGGCACTGCCTTCAGCAGATCCCGGACATATTCCATGTCCGAAATCTCCGGCGGGACTTTCTTTTCGCGAAGACGGTTCTGCAGCGTCACGATATCTACGGCAATGCCTTCATTATTAAGTTCTGTCATTGTATCGAAAATAATGCCGTACTGCTGCTGATAAAAGTCAGCGCCTGTGAGAATTTCAGACGCAGTTGTGATAGCTTCCCTGCTCATCAGCATGGAGCCAATCACCGATTGCTCCGCTTCCTCACTGTGCGGCATAATTCTCTTGATTACCGATTCATCCATATATGTAAATGCTCTGATCTGTCCGGCAGCAGTGCCGATGCAGATCAGGCCTCCCTGATCCGATTACTTTTCTTCGGTTATCTCAACAGAAAGCTTTGCACTGACCTTCGGATGAAGCTTTACGTCAACCTTTGTCGTACCAATCTCCTTCAGGGGGCCTTCCATGGAAATCTTTTTCTTATCTATATCGATGCCCATCTGGCTTTTTACTGCGTCCGCGATTTCCTTGGCAGAAATGGATCCGAACACCCGTCCGCCCTCTCCGGTGCGTATCTGCATTCTGATTGTTTTTCCCTCTATTTCCTGTTTCAGGGTACGTGCCGCCTCAAGCGCCTCCTCTGCCAGCTTTTCTGCATGCTTATTCTGAAGCTTCAGGCTGTTCAGATTGGCGGGCGTGGCTTCAAGTCCCTTCTTCTTTGGCAGAAGCAGGTTGCGCGCATATCCATCGCTTACATTAACAATTTCACCCTTTTTCCCGAGGGATTTCACGTCTTCAAGCAAAATAACTTTCATCAGATTTCTCCTCCATCAAGCATATTATCCAAAACATTCTTCAGGCGATCCTTTGCCTCCTCAACGGATACGCGCGGGATCTGTGCACCTGCCATATTCAGATGACCGCCTCCACCCAGCCGTTCCATGATGATCTGCACATTTACCTCGTCAATTGCTCTTGCGCTGATATAAACGATATTCTTGTAATTGGTCAGTACAAACGATGCCCTGACATCTTTGATATTCAGAAGCTGGTTTGCTGCCTGGGACCCCACAATAGTCGGACTCTTCACATTCTCACTGGGGCATTCGGCAATCACAAAGTGCCCGCGGTAGATCTCCGCATTGCTGAAGGTTTCTCCCTTTGCACGGTAATCTCCAAGATTTTCCCGGAACATCTTGCGCACACGGGTCACATCCGCACCGCTTCTCCGAAGATACGCTGCAGCCTCAAAGGTACGCACACCCGTCTTTGACATAAAATTGTCCGTATCCACCATGATTCCGGCATACAGAGAATCCGCCTCAATATTTTTCAGCTTGACGCCCTCTGCAAAATACTGAAGGATCTCCGCAACCATCTCACAGGTTGAAGATGCATAAGGTTCAATATAGGAAAGTACCGCATTCCGGATATAATTATTGCCCTGCCTGTGATGGTCCAGCACGACGATCGTCTTGGTCTGCTGCAGAAGTTCCTCGCATTCCGTATAATCCGGTTTATTCGTATCTACAACAACAAGAAGGGTATTCTCATCTACCAGCTCCTTCGCGTCATGAATGTTCATCATCATCTTCGGATCATAATCCGGATTATTTTCAAATTCCTGGATAAACGGACTGGTTGAAGAAGTCGGACTGTCAATGACCACATATGCCTTCTTATTCAAAGTCCGGCAGGCGCGGTAGATACCTATGGATGCACCAAAGGAATCAATATCCAGAAGCTTATGTCCCATAATGACAACTCTTTCCTTGCTTTCGATAAACTCCTGCAGCGCATGTGCCTTGACCCGGGCCTTGACCCTGGTATTCTTTTCTACTGCCTGGGACTTTCCTCCGTAGTATGTGATACTGTCCCCATCCCGGATAACCACCTGGTCACCACCTCTTCCGAGGGCCAGATCAATGGCCATGCGGGCACAATCCGCATTTCTGTTATAGGAACCGTTATTCGCGCCAATACCAATGCTTAATGTAACAGCCATATCATTTCCGATATTGACCGTCTTCACATCCTCAAGGATGTTAAAGCGCATGGATTTGAGTTCATTCAGTGTACTGCTCCGCATCAGGACAATGTACTTGTCCTTCTCGTATTTCTTCACAATGCCATCGAGATCCTGGAAATACTTATTGATTTTCCGATCGATCAATGCAGTCAGCAGAGAACGGCGGACCTCTTCAACGCTTTCCAGAGCCTCATCGTAGTTGTCAAGATATATCATTCCGCACACCATGCTCTCGTCTTCATATTTCTGAATGTACTCATTCAGCTCTGTATCATCGTACAGAAGAAAGGCGTAAATATAGGTGCTCTTTTCCTGTGTCTCCCGATCGATTATGCCGGAATTGTCGATCAGAGTGTCCAGGACAACACTCTTGATCTGAATCCTGTAATCCCGCTTATTGTAAATAATTTCATAATCTGCTTCTTCGTCTCTTGCAGGAAACTTGTCCGGGGAAAGCCCGTTGAAAATACTGGCAATGGATTTCTTGAAGTTTCTTCTGTTCTTGCCTGTCAGCTCAGCAAAAGCATCATTAAACCAGAGCAGCCTTCCACGATCATCGGTAATGGCATACGGAAGAGAAAGGTCCATCATCAGCTGACGCTGGATCTGCCCATACTGCGTGGCAAAAGTCACCAGCTCATTGGTGATTCCCGAACGCCCTCTGGCATAAAAAACGGCGACCAGAATGATATAAATTCCAAGGCCCGCACTTGTAAGCAGACCGGCTTTCCTGCTGATAAAATAAACCGCTATATTGACAGCTACAAGAATAACCAGAAGGATCTGCGGAATATAAAGGAATCTTTTCAGCTGACCGGTCATTTTTACTCTGCTCATATTCAGTTCCCCATGAAATCTTCGGGCGGCCAATGAATTTCAAAGGCCGCCCGCTCGAAATGCTTCTTAAGTAAAAACAAAGTATCAATAGACGTCTCCGGCCGGTTCTGCAAAAAATGCGATGCATCCTCTGCAGATAAACAGAAACGGTTTACTTAAATGGAAGCTCTTCATCTATACCGTCGGGAATGTTCATGAAGCCATCATTGCTGGCCCCGGCACCTGCTCCCATATCCGTGCTCTCCGTCGGAGCAGCCGGTCTGCTGAACTGCTGCGCTGCTGATGCTGCATGCTGCGCACTTACAGCCTTGCTTTCAGCAAACTCCTGTTCCTCGACAACAACATCCGTTGTATAGACCTTTGTTCCATCCTGCCGGGTATAGCTGCCTGTCTGAATTCTGCCCGTGATTGCGATCTTTGTGCCCTGATGCAGATATTTCTCAGCGAACTCCGCCTGCCGTCCAAATGCCACACAACCGATGAAATCAGCAGTCTGTTCGCTCCCTTCTCTGCGGAATCTGCGGTCAACCGCAAGCGTATATCTCGCGACTGCCTGGGAATTTTCTCCCTGAGAATAACGAATATCAGGATCTCTTGTCAATCTGCCCATTAAAATGACTTTATTCATCTCTTTACCTCACATATATTGCAATATTCTGTTTCTTACCCAAAAGCGCAATACACTCTGTCTCTGTCTCCCGCAAATCCCCCATTACGGCAATATGAAAGGACTCCGGCTTTTTCTGCCGGACCGGGATACAGGAACAGAATAAATGAAAAATAATATTTCGGCTCTTCTATTCTATCATATCCGGGCTGCAAAGGGAACAGCCGAATTCCGCCTGTCACATCTGGGTCATTTTACAGTTCACTAGTGTGTCAGGAGAGCACTTCACATGCTGGCCTTTGGAGTGAGTTCTACGGACACCGGATGGCAGCCATCATGTCTCCTCCGGTGAACGAAGTCCCCTTGTATTTTTTTCAATCATCTTTCGCGGGACCATAATCTGGTGTCCACACCCCATACATTTCAAGCGGAAATCCGCACCCGTCCGCAGAATGATCCATTCATCCGAGCCGCAGGGGTGTTTCTTCTTCAGCCTGACAATCTGTCCCACCTTATATTCCATCATGATTTTCTCCTGTAATGATCATCCGTTGAGACGGTACCCGGGTCCATCAGGATCCTCACACGTTCATGAGCTGGTTCCGGAAGAATCTGTGCGGAGCGCCTGAACCACAAACCGGTGTCCACTGTCCGTCGTACATGTAGACAAGGTAAGGACCTTGCTTTCTGTATCAAAGGAGAAATCATCTCCGAGATCAATATCGGATGCTGCCTTCATACTGGAGCACCAGTTCACAAAGGTGTCATCCGTACCGATAAACAAGGTATATGTCTCATCTGAGATCGACGCCTTCTTCATGCTGAAAATCCGGTAGCAGTAATTTCCGGATGGCGTAAGCAGCCAGATATTCGCATCATCCGTATACTTCTGTTCCAGCTGTGCAAGCTTTCCGAACATAGATCCATTCTTCATATTGTGACCATATATAATCGTGTTTGGATCACTGAAATCCGCGCTGTTCTGATACTCTTCAAAAATAGACCCGGCGAAATTGTCATTTTTTTCAAAGGTGCGATGCAGATAAAAATCGTTATCCGTGTAATGCGTTACAGGATAACTGAGATCCAGTGCCCCGATATAGAGCCATCCGACAATGTCATCGTTAATGGCCTTCAGAGATGCCCAGTCTACCGAAATCGGAGCACTGCCGGTATCCTCTTCCTTCGATACAGACACTGCGGAAAGTGCCTCACTTCCGGCAGATGAAGCAGCCGCAACAGATTCTCCGCCATTTCCGCTGTCATTCTGTTCAGCGGCAGTATACTGTCTCAGGCTGCTGTACTCCTCATCTCCCGCACGATAAGCCATGGCAGTGCGGATAATCTGATAAAGTGAAAACGCCATGACGGCTACACAGATAATGATTCCGAAAATCAGAACCCCATCTCCGACTTTTTTCTTTTTCTTCTGCATTTGTTCCATGCATAAACTCCAAATTCATATGAAATATGACTCATTGTTACAGATCAATCAACGCTGGTTCTTCAGGTAAATAATACGCAGCCCCTTCAGAAGAAGATTTCTGTCAAGCACAATTTTCTGCCTGCAATGCGGAATAATACGATCCGACAGGCTTCCGGTTGCAATCGCCTCCGGTTTTTCGCCAAGATCTTCGGCAATACGGTCGATAACTCCATCCACCATAGCTGCCGTTCCATAAATGATGCCGCTCTTCATGCACTCTATCGTATTGGTCCCAATCAGATTCGCCGGCGGTTCTGCCAGGTCTATCTGGGGAAGCTGACTGGTAAGATCCGTAAGTGCATCCAGGCTGATCAGCGTACCGGGAAGGATCATGCCTCCGAGGTAGCTTCCGTCACGACCAACCACCGAAAATGTATTGGCCGTACCCATGTCAAAGATCACCGCCGGAAGCGGATACTCGTGTATTGCCGCCACCGCTTCCGCCACACGGTCACTGCCGAGCTGCGCAGGATTGTCGATACGGATTTTCAGCCCGTTTTTCAGTCCCGGACCGACAATTTTACTTTTTTTTCCGGTAACAGAACAGACTGCATCATAGAGTTCCTTTTTGAGTGAGGGAACAACGGATGAAATAATGCCACCATCCACTTCACCGGTTGAGATATTATGGATATGCAGCAATTCGCGGAAGAAGACCGCATATTCATCACCTGTTTTGTGACGGTCTGTCCTCAGGCGGCTGGCAAAAATAATACGCTCTCTGTCCATCACACTGAAGACAATATTCGTATTGCCCGCATCAATTGCAATAAACATTCTTACCTCCATCTGCCCCTGCAGGCATCATGGTCTATGTAAATATACTTAATATTGCGGCAAAGCAGGTTGTCACGCTCCAGAAGAAACGTTATTGCATCCGTCATCAGCTGGTAAATCATAATCTCTGGCTTTCTGACAGGTCAGATAAATAATCTGATACTGTTCCGCAATCTTCTGCAAGAAAACACCTGCCCCCTTCAGCTTCCGGTCATCCAGGTTCACAAAGGGATCATCAAATAGTAGAAACGGTTTTTCCTTCCTGTACATGATCTCTATCATTGCCATTCTGCGGCAGAGACCGACAAGATCCTGATAGCCTTCACTGAGGTAACCGACATCCCTTGACGCTCCCGCCTCCTGTACATGGATATTGAGATCAGCGTCCAATGTATATTCCTTCCCGTCATCCGGCGACAGGAGAGAATAGTATTTCATATACTCTTTGCGCACAGGCTCCATAAACTTTGCGGAAAATCGGGTCCTGGCTTCTTCCAGATAGCGGCGGGTTGTCATCAGAAGCTCGTAGCGGTGTTCCATCTGCTTAAGCTTCTGACCATCCTGCACCCATTCACCTTCCGCTTCTGAGATCGTGTCAAGCTTTTCATTGATCCGTTCAGCCTCTCTTTGAGAAGAAAGGATCTCTGATTCAAGTTCCGAGATCTTCTGATGGATCTCCTCCTGCTTCTTTGCGTTGGATTCAAGAGACCTTGATGACCGGCCCTTTCCGGATGCTGTGCATGTAACATATCTGGCATCTTCTCCAGCGAGAATCTGTCCCATATTATGACGTGTCTCAAACTGCTCACGCTCAGCCTTCCGCCTCTTGTAGATCTCATCCAATGACTCCAGCCGTCTTAACTGGTCCCGGATCCGGGTCAGCTGGCGGACCTTGTCCTGTTCCGGGAAATACCCGATACGTCCAAGATAATCCCGAAGGGCATTTTCCTGTTCACTGTAATGCGCACTGGCGCGGTGCTGTTTATCTTTCTGTGCAAGAAACTCACGATAGCGTCCGGCATCAAATTTCAATTGCTGCAGGATCTGCCCTTCATCAGAAGCTGCATCAAGATCCGGATAAAAAATATCAAGAAACCTGTCCAGCCTGTCCTGTATCTCCTCTGCTTTGTGTTTATCTTCTCCAAGGTCTGCATCCTGCGCCCGTTTCTCAAGATCCTGGTAAGCTTTTATGTCTCCTGAAAGCTCATAGAGCGTCTGATAGGTATCCTCGGGTGCAACAGAAATCCCGATTTTTTCAAAGAGCTTCTGAACGCTCTGCTCAATTTCATCAATTTCAGACTCATCCTCCCGGATCTCATCTGCCAAAGCACGATAGGCACCTGGTGATTCCGGTGCGCTCTGCCTCCTTCTGTTCTTTACGCTTCCGGTATTCCCATGCCTGCCGGAAATCGTAAGAAAAGCACCCAGAAAAAGACACGCTGCCCCTGCAAACGGCATAGCAGCAGCGGCTGCTCCGATGAAGCCACGCAGAATCCCGCCAAACCATAATACGCCGGCAATCATAGCAATGCCTGCAATCATCAGGACCAGCCCGGCAATCACATGTCCAGTCTTCCCTGGCTGTTCCGTATCCTCCTCCCGCAGCGGCATTTCCTTCAGGAGCCGGGCGTTTGCCTTTTTCTGGGGAAGTGCGCTTACAATAGCATTTCTGCGGCCCCAGCTTTGGATTTCTCCGGAAATCTCCTCCTGCTTTGGAAGATACCGTGAAAAATAAGCGGCATAGGCTTTCCTTTTATCTTCCTCTTCCGCCGAAAGCCGGACTCTCATAGCCCTGTGCCTGACAATCTGGAGACTGCGGTACCATTCCTCCGCCTGTGCGATTTGTGCTTTATCCGGAATTCCCTGGCGGAAAACAGAACAAAGGCGGAGATACTCCTGCTGCTGCTCCGGCGAAAAATCATAGTCCTCTGCATACTGCTCACGCCCATCCATTGCATTCGCTATGGAAAGCCATTCTTCTACCTCAGTGATATCCGGAACTTCATCCGGGAATTTCTCACGCAGCGCATTTCTCTCCCGCAGGGCTTTCTCCTCTTCCATGCGGCAATTCTCATAGAGTTCCCGCTGCACACCAATATCCTTTTCCCGGCTGAGCGCCCTCTGCTCCGCCTGCAGCTGTTCCAGTTCTCCCAGAAGATCTCTCTTCTTCTGCTGCATGGAAGCTGTTCTGAGGTTATTCTGATGATAGGCATTTTCCTCCACCGCCTTATTGGCAATAACAGCAGAAAGCTCCGCCATATGGTCCTTCAGCTGATGGATACTTCCCGTCTTCCTGGAAGGCGTCAATCTGTCAGTACCGGCTTTGAGCTTTTTCTGAACATCATCATAAGCCCGCATATCAGCCTGTTCTCCTGTCAGATTTCCTATTTTCGCATGTATATCCGCCGTAACATCTGTGTGTACGGACTGCTGTCCGATGAAAATCGTCCTTTCAAAGGAAGCACGGTCCAAAGAAAAAATATCCTCTCCGGGGATAGTGGAAAAATCATGGCACTCGAGATTGGTGTCTGCATCAAACTGTGCCATATGATCCTCTCTGCCATCCCGAGGTCCAAAGCTGCGCTCCAGACGATATTTCCGATCATGCCAGATAAACGTGATGGATCCTCCATATACGCCATTCTGCCATGGTGCAAAGCGCCTGCGCTCATTTTCCAGATCGCTTTTCTTTCTCTCGTTTGCGAATCCATAGAACATTACCAGCAGAAAATGGGCAAAGGTACTTTTTCCCCACCCGTTTTCCCGTAAAACCGGATTCAGGCCATCCTGAAACTGCAGATCCAGATTTTCAAGGCGGCCAAAATTTTCTATATGGCAGCTAAGAAGCTTCATGCATCTACATCCTCCCCTGCGAGTGCCAGAATTCCACAGCGTATGATCTCCGCCTTCCGCTCATCCGTAAGATCCGGGTCTTCCTGCACTGTCCTTACAAATTCCCCCTTCAGGGAAGCATCCATCGCATAGGTGCTGTAGTTTACAGCAGGCTTTGTATGGTCCTCGAGGCGGAACACAGAAAATCTGGCATTGAAATAATTCTGAATCTGAATCAGATTTTTCTCACAGCTGACATCCGGATGTCCCGTAAGTACAGCTTTTACAAGATCCTCTCCGGGAAAATCCATCTGGGGTTCCATCTTCCGGATGATCATCGGCGTATTATCACAATCTGTGATATCCACCTCCACCTCATGAAAAAGTCGCTGTGCTACAGGCACAAAGCTGCCTTTAAGCACAAAACCGCTTCCCATTACCCCTCTCTTTTGCAGCACCGGAACTTCCCTGCGCTGCTGGTCCCGCTCATCCGCAATATCCAGGAGAACATATCCGTGTTCTCCGCACTCATCAAACCCACGTCCCTCCAGCGCTCCGGGATAACACCATGCCCCGCGTGGAGGAAGAACATCCTGATGGTACTGATGCACATGTCCGAGTGCGAGATAATCAATGTTCTTATTTGTGTACTGGTTCAGCCCGATCACCTCCGGCCGTCCCTTGGATGGATACCGGGCAGCCTGTCCGTGCAGCATTACAATGTTGAAATCCTCCGGAGAAAGATGAAGGCTGGAAGCCGCAACCGGAGCATTTGACTCATTCAGTTCAAGAGCACTGATGGTAATTCTTCCTCCCGCAGGATCATCCGGCTCTGTCAGCTCTGCATGAGGCCTGCCTGAACGGTCCTCACGGATTGTATACGTCGTCCATTTCGGGCCGAACGTAAGAAGGTTATCCGGCTTTCTCGAAAGGCGGTTGATAAACCCATCCCTTTCATGATTGCCGGTCAGGTAAAAGAACAAAATGCCCGGCCGCGTCAGGATCGTCTCGTAAACCGTATTTCTGGCGTTGGCGGAAATCCTCTCAGAATCAAAAAGATCCCCACTGATCAGGATAGCCTTTACATTATTCTCCGCAGCAGTTCGTACCATCTGCATAAAGGTACGAAGCAGATCCGCTCGGCGTTCCCGGGCCTCCTGAGGGCGAAGAACCGATGTCATGCGTGAATCCAGATGCAGATCCGCACAATGTATAATCTTCAATATAACAGACCTCCTTTACAGATGCCGGAAGAGACTGCCGGATTAATCCGAAACAGAAACAGAAGAAGAATCCACTGCATTCCCGGATTTTTCCGGAAAAGCTGTGACCTGATTGTCCGTATCTGTAAACAGGACCGTAACATCCAGATCATTATTACGGATCAGTTCCTCTGCATTTTCCCTGCCAAGCAGGATACAGATCGTGGAAAGCGCATCACCAAGAACATCGTCCGTTCCGATCACGGTAGCCTGATTCAGGCTTGTATCAGCCGGATAACCTGTTTTCGGATCCAGAATGTGATGATACAGTTTTCCATTCTTCCTGAAATACCGCTCATATACACCGGAGGATATCACGCTTTCATCCTCCGCATCAACCGTCGTCAGAACCTCTCCCCTTTCTGCAAAGGGTTTCTGAATGCCTACTATAAAGGGACTCCCATCCGGCTTACTGCCGAGAACACTGACATTTCCTCCCAGATTGATCATCGCAGAAGTGCAGCCGTTCTGTTTCAGATAATCCTTCAATTTCAGTGAGATATAACCCTTTGCGATACCGCCCAGATCAATCATGGTATCCGGTGAATCGAAGGTGACCGTATTGCCCTTTACATGTACCTTCGTATAATCCACCTTCTGCAGAGCTTTGGAAATCGAAGTATCATCCGGAATAACAGGATCATCCGTATCACCCTCAAAGTCCCACAGCTCCTTCACCGGATAAATGGTGATATCAAAAGTGCCCTCAGACATTGCGCCGTAGGCAAGACCCTCACGGATACACGCAGCAAGGTCGTCTGACACAGTCACGCTGTCAGTACTGCGATGATTCAGCTTGTATAATTCGCTGCTTTCCTTCTGTGCTGACAGTGTATTCTCCATATCCTCACAGATGGAAAAACAACCCTTCAGAAGCTTCTCCGCCTGTGCCCCATAAACCCGGATATCAATCACAGTATCAAAATATGTACCCGCGTCCTCAGCCACCTGCGTACCGGAAGACGAAGCAGCCCCGCCGGACAGCCCGGAGGGTAAGGTACAGCCGGAGAGGAGAGATCCAGAAGCAAATGTAACACAGAGGATCAGGCACAGGCAAATATGTTGCAGACTGCTGTATTTTTTATTTCTCATAACTGGTATGTTCTCCATTCTGGCCTTGTCCGCAGGATAGAAAAAAATCATCAGAGCTTTCCAGGTTCCAGTTCGCCGGTGTGTCAGGAGGGCACTTCTCATGCAGGCCTTTGGAGTGAGTAACTACGGA
>JBJEMO010000090.1:0-15947 GCA_051879715.1 Bilifractor sp. | reverse complement strand
ATATGGACGGAAGTAGTCTGCGATTTCCTCCAGCAGCTTCATGTCAAGTCCTGTATCATAGGGTGTTCCCTCAAAGGTCTTGACCATAACCTCTGTTGCAGGCTGTGATGTACCCATTGCAAAAGGCGACATTGCCGTATCAATAATATCTACACCTGCTTCAACGGCTTTCATATAAGTCATTGAGGCAACACCTGAGGTGTAGTGGGTATGGAGCTCGATCGGAAGACTTGTAGCCTCCTTGAGCGCCTTTACGAGCTCTGTTGCCTTGTAGGGAAGCAGCAGACCTGCCATATCCTTGATACAGATGGAGTCAGCTCCCATTTCCTCAATTGCCTTTGCTTTGGATGTCCAATAATCAAGTGTATAGGAATCTCCCAGCGTATAGGAAAGAGCGACCTGTGCCTCGGCACCCTTTTCCTTCTTGGCTGCCTTTACGCAGGTCTCCAGGTTGCGGAGATCATTCATACAGTCAAAAATACGGATAATATCGATACCATTTGCTACAGATTTCTGAACAAAGTACTCTACTACATCATCCGGATAAGGCTTGTATCCAAGAATGTTCTGTCCACGGAAAAGCATCTGCAGCTTTGTATGCTTGAATCCGGCACGCAGCTTACGGAGTCTTTCCCACGGATCCTCATGCAGAAAACGAAGGCAGGCATCGAACGTTGCGCCGCCCCAGCATTCTACCGCATGATAGCCGACCTGATCCATCTTATCTACGATGGGAAGCATCTCCGATGTGGGCATACGAGTCGCAATCAGAGACTGGTGTGCGTCACGGAGGATGGTTTCCATGATCTTAACTGGTTTTTTCTCAATTTCAGCCATTCTAACCTCTCCTGTTTATCATTGTTCCACAGCTCTGGTCATATATATCAGCCAGCCCCTACATGAACATACACTTAACTATTTAAACATACACTTATCTTACCAGATAAGACGCTCATATACAGGCAGTCACCATGAAAACAAAGCTGTGGAAAACTACAAATTACGATTTTATGCTTTAGTGCATGCTAAATAACTGCATCTTTCAAATCTATTCAGGATTTACTTTTCTTTAAGATGAAAATCCCGGATTATTTGACACCGAATACGGCCATGAATGTACCTGCCGCAACAGCAGTACCGATAACGCCGGCAACGTTCGGACCCATAGCGTGCATCAGAAGGAAGTTCGTAGGATCTGCTTCAGCACCAACCTTCTGGGATACACGGGCAGCCATCGGAACGGCAGATACACCTGCAGATCCGATCAACGGGTTGATCTTTCCATGGGTAATGAAGCATAGCAGTTTTCCAAGAAGAACACCACCTGCAGTTCCGAAAATAAATGCGACAAGTCCAAGAACGACGATCTTCAGCGTATCAGCATTCAGGAATGCTTCTGCACTTGTGGTTGCTCCAACGGAAGTACCAAGAAGGATAACTACGATATACATCATTGCATTGGAAGCTGTCTCTGTCAGCTGTTTTACAACGCCGCTCTCACGGAAGAGGTTACCGAGCATCAGCATACCTACCAGCGGAGCCGTTGTCGGAAGAATCAGGCAGACAACAACTGTGATGACAATCGGGAACAGAATCTTCTCCAGCTTCGAAACCGGACGAAGCTGTGCCATCTTGATCTTGCGTTCCTTTTCAGTGGTCAGAAGCTTCATGACCGGAGGCTGAATAATCGGAACCAGGGACATATAAGAATATGCCGCAACGGCTATCGGACCCATCAACGCGGTCTGACCGAGTTTTCCGCAAAGGAAAATGGATGTAGGACCATCTGCACCTCCGATGATGGAGATTGCTGCAGCTGCCTTTCCGTTAAAGCCCATAAGAATAGCAAGGAAATAAGCCACATAGATACCAAGCTGTGCTGCTGCGCCCATCAGGAAGGAGATCGGGTTTGCAATCAGCGGGCCGAAGTCCGTCATGGCACCGACACCCATGAAGATCAGCGATGGAAGGATGGACCATCCATCCAGCTGGAAGAAGTACCAGAGCAGACCACCCGCCTGACTGCTTCCGGAGGCTGTAACGGTCGGAGCCGCCATAATATCCGGGTAGATGTTTACAAGGAGCATACCAAATGCGATCGGAACCAGAAGAAGCGGTTCGAAATCATGCGCGATTGCCAGATACAGAAAGACAAACGCGACAATAATCATTATGACATTGCCCCAGGAAATCTTGAAGAACGCAGTCTGATGAATCAGATTGTTTAAGGTTGTTGCAATCATTTGTTTACCTCCTGGTGATATTTACAGAATCTCAAGTAATCAGTTCATGGTAGCAAGAACATCACCGGATTCTACTGCATCACCAACTGCAACGTTAATGGATGCAACGGTGCCATCCTTCGGCGCAACAACCGGGATTTCCATTTTCATGGCTTCCAGGGTAACAATCGGATCACCGGCGGATACAGATGAACCCACAGCGGAATCAACTCTGACGATTTTTCCGGGAACAGAAGCCGTTACCGGTGTAGAACCCTCTGCGCCTGCCTGAGCCTTCGGAGCTGCTGCCGGAGCCGGTGCAGGAGCTGCTGCCGGTGCGGGAGCGGCCGCAGGAGCCGGAGCAGCTGCAGGAGCTGCCTGCTGTACAACACCATTTGTGATTCCCTCTTCTACGGTAACCTGGTAAACGGTACCATTTACGGTAACTGTATAATTCTTCATAATAGAATGTCCTCCTTCAATTAATGTGTCCAAATGTGTCAGGCATGCATGCGCTCAGACACGTTTCCATCTTCTGGTACCGACCTTTCGTACCGAACGAACTACATAGCCGCTTGCGGAAGGATTTTCCTCCATAGCCGCTGCGATTGCGGCAGCAATCACTGCTGCGATTTCAGTATCAGCTCCCTGAACTGGTGCTGTGGAATCTGCTGCACGGTTTTTGCCAGCCGGAGCGGCCGCAGATCCGGTTGCCGCCGACTGTTCAGCTTTTTTTGATATAGCTGCCTCTGCCTGCTTTTTGTTCTTTCTGTTCTCCGGGTTCGGAACGAAGCGGAACAGGGAAATAATGATGATGAGAATAGCAAGGATCGCAAACACGGTAATCAGACCAACTGCCATATTCTCGCCTGCAGAAGCCATCTTCTCGCCCAGAGAATAATCCGGCGTCATCTCATAGTTGACAAGTCCGGAGGGAACAATGGATCCGTTTACGACCGTCTCTGCCGTATTAAAATACAGGGAGACATCTGCCTTGCGGTTTGCAAAGGAAACAACAGCATTTACAACTACCTGGCTGTCATCGGAGTCATTCTGATTGACAGAAACAGAATCCACGCTCTTGAATGCTCCCAGCTCGTCTCTGTTCTTCATCCATGAATCATAGAATACGGAGTAACCCTGTCCATTCTGTTCAAGACTCTTCAGATCATCATCACTGAGTGTATATACCTGATTCAGAAATGAGGTAACCGAATCCGTATACTGCGATGCGGTATCTTCATCAACGCTTGCAAAAACAGGCATTGCACTGAAAAGGAAGGTAACGCAGAGCGACAGAAGGAGAAAAACAGATATTTTTTTCTTCATCTTTTTCATATCTTCAACCTCTCTTAAATCGTGCCGTGTTTTTTGTCCGGATGGATTTCTCTCTTTGTAAAGAGCATATCCAGTGCTCCGATCAGGTACTTTCTGGTCTCAGCCGGATCAATCACGGTATCCACATATCCATGGGCAGCGGCGGATGCGACACTGTTCTGCAGCGCATCGTACTTCTCAGCTTCTGCCTTGATGGTCTCTCCATCCTTGCCGTCATACATGATCTTGGCAGCGGCAAGAGCGTCCATCATACCGATTTTCGCACCTTCCCAGGCGTACACGAGATCCGCACCTATGGATTTGCTGTTCATGGTAAGATATGCGCTTCCGAAAGCCTCTCCGGTGATCACATCCACCTTCGGTGTCGTCGCACCTGCAAAAGCATAGGTCAGCTTTGCAACCGCATCTGCAAGATTATTCTCAGAGCACTTTGCTGCCTTGAACCCTGTTACGTTGGTAAAGGTTACAATCGGAATGGAGAAGGCGTCACAGAAATTCACAAATTCTGCGGCTTTCTTTGCCCCACGTACACTGATAACCTTGCCATACTCTTCCTTGCTGCCATCTGCCGCATACTTTGCGGAACGATTAGCAACCACACCCACTGTATAGCCGTTCAGACGGATAAATGCCGTAACCATATCCGGCCCATAGGCTGGTTTTGACTCGAAATATGTCTGATTGTCGCTGATTCTTGGAAGCAGAAGGGCAGGGTCCTCAATGCAGTTTACAAGATCTGCACTTGTACGGTTCAGATCATCCGTTGTCTCCGCATAGGACATATCATCCTCATTATTGGAAGGCAGCATGGAAACCAGTGCGCGCATCTGGGCAATAATCTCGTCCGCAGTGCCTGTCCCGTCCACATTGCCTGCCTCTGATGCCTGATAGTCTGCTGAAGATGTATCACATGCAGCTTCATTGTTTCCTGCAAGTGCATTCGGAGCATTGACAAAAAGCTTTGCCTTGTCATTTTCCATGAAAGTGAAATCTCCCATTGCCGGGACAATCGCCATTCCACCACCACACATGCCAAAGATACCAGTGATCTGCGGTACCACTCCAGATGCATCAGCAGAAGCCATGTAAATCTGTCCGAAGGCGTTCAGCCCATCTGTCGCTTCTTCGAGACGAAGGCCGGCGCAATCAATCAGTCCGATTACAGGAGCACCGGTTTTGATTGCAAGCTCAAAAACCTTGACAATTTTCTTTGCATGCATCTCACCGACTGTTCCTTTTAATACGGAAGCATCCTGGCTGTAAACGTATACAGGGTTACCATCAATGAGACCATAACCTGTGATGACGCCGTCTGAAGGAGCCTTCTTCTCAGACATGCTGAAATCCGTACTTCTGGCTGTGACACCGGCACCGATCTCAACAAAGCTGCTCGGATCAAGGAGGGAACTGATTCTCATTCTTGCCGCGCTTTGCGTACTGTTGCTCATATCTCTACCTCCATTAATGATTTAAAAAACCAAATTTTTCACATGTACTACTATAACTTTTTTTCAGATCGATTTCAACCGGAATGCCGTCGATTAAACTTTATTGCGGTATAGAAAAAAATTTAGAAAAAGGACATGATTTTGTTAGTTTTTTCACAATAAATCAGTTTGCAACAAAACCGTTTTTTGATATATAAAAAAGGCCGTTTCAGCTTGCTGGCAAAAAACTGCTTTGCAAACAAACTGAAACGGCACTTTTCACATAAATCAGCCCTTCAGACCCCTTGTCTGACGGTCCATATCCTCCACGACAATATCAAAAATTTCGCCAAGGGATCTTCCATACTTCAGAATATCCCAGGGTTCGTTGGTATGGAAATGAATCTTGATCAGATCTTCATCTCCTGCCGCAATCAGGCAGTCACCCTTGAAATGCTCTGTGATGTAATCAGTGATTTCATCCTCATCCAATCCCTCTCCCTCGATCAGAAGCTGGGTATCATATCTGTATTCAAGTGTCTGTTTTGGAAGCTTCATGTTTTATCTCCTTGCTGATTTTTCTTTATGTTGAATAATCGTAAAGATTATAGCATAAAAATCTTTAACAGGAAACTACTGCATTTCCGATGCTTTTCTGCGTATTCTGAAAATACAGAGCCAGACAATTCCTGCAGCGGCAGCAGCAATAAGTATCCAGCCCCATACAGGCGTCTTTCTGATATTAAAGCATCGTACATTTACCCACATCTGATTGATCACACTGTTCTTCTCAGGATTAAAATAGACCATAATGGAGGACCTGCTTATAGCATCCTGACTCGGATACTGGGCGGAGAGCTGACGCTTTGTCTGCTCTTTGGGGACTGTCAGAACGTACTTTCCGCTTTCATCGCCGGAAAAGAAATAACTCACATCATAGGGCACGGTATCCTTGTCATCCGGATCCGCTCCGTAATTCCACTTCAGGTATTCGAAGATTCTGGGATCATTCCCTCCTGAAATGACAGATGTATATCCAATGTAATACATATTCCGGATAACATTATCGGGCCGTGACAGGAAATTGATAAAAGCTTCGGCAGCCTGCTGTTTTTCCTTATCCTCTCCAATCCCCTTTTTGAGCATGACCCATCCGTCAAAATAGATATTGGTGCACTCCTTTGGCACGGCAAAATTCAGAGTGTAGTTATCCTCGTCTGCCTGATCCATCGTATATACTGCATCACCGGACCACTGATAATTGGCGAGAACCTTTCCGGTGATCATATCCGATTTTCCGGCATCCGTCTCAAAGGAGTACACGTTATCCTTGACATCCTGCAGGTAATCCTGTACCGCGGCAATGGTCTGAGGAGATGTATCGTTCATCACATCTTCCAGATTCTGATGATAATCCGGATCACCGGTAAAATCCGGAGATGTCAGCTCTTCCGACTTCAGTGCACCGATTGCCATAAAGTAGGAATCCCGCACATTGTCCTTGATAGTCAGCTGTCGTTTGAATTTGGGATTGTCGAAGATTGTCCAGGTAGAAGCTTCCTCTTCCGAAATATATGCCGGATTATATACGATACCGGTAATACCCCACATGTACCCTGCCGCATACTTGCTCCAGGTCTCCCCGTTGATTTCTTTTGTGGTGAAAATCTGATTGATATAAGGAGAAATTCCCTTCGCATAATAATTGTTTTCATCACTGGTATCATAGAAATGATCAGAGAGAGGAAGAAGCTGACCCTCAGACATCAGTTTCATAATCATATATTCCGACGGACAGATCAGATCGTATACGTCACCCAGCGTGAGCATATTGTACAGGTCCTCATTTGTTCCAAAGGTTGAGTATTCGACCTTTACCTTCTTTCCATAGGTTTTGGCATACCAGTCCTCAAAATCCTGAATCATTGAATTCCTGCCAATGATGTCCCCGCTATCAAGGTCGATGGTCTCATCTTCAGACCAGTCCCCCGTATCCATATATTCCTCCCAGTTGCAGACACGCAGTGTGATCACATCATTGCTGTCTTCCCCGGAAGAAGTTGACGCGGTACTGCCGGAAGCCGGAGCTGATCCGGAAGACTGTTCCGCATAGACCACAGTGGGAAAATGCATGGTGCCGGCAAGAACACCAGTAAGCAAGAGCAGAAATATTTTTTTCATATTCTGGCCGCCTCCTTTTTTTCTCCGGAGCGAAGATTGATCAGAACAACAAACAGAATCACGACAGCAAATATGATTGTTGAAAGCGCCCATAATGCGGTCTTGATTGTGGTCTGGGACCCCTTTGTGGCATTTACGACATAGGTGCTGATCGTGTTAAAGGTAGCCGGCTTTGTATAGGTGGTTATAAAATAATCATCCAGAGACAGAGTAACCGCCAGCCCGAATCCGGAGACAATACCGGGAATGATCTGCGGGATAACTACCTGCTGCAAAGCACGGAATGGTGTCGCCCCAAGGTCCAGAGCCGCCTCATATAGTGAGGAGTCCATTTGCCGGATCTTCGGCATGACAGACAGATATACAAACGGAGCACTCAGTGTCACGTGACCGATTACAAGCGGCACAAAAGTGTCCTTGCTGATTCCTGCAACGACAACCAGGAGAATGCAGATGGAGAAGCCGGTGACTACATCAGCGTTGATAACCGGAATCTGGTTGATGGTTGAAATCACTGCTCCTGTCTTCCTTTTTGAATAAAAGGATCCGATTGCACCTGTCGTCCCGATCACCGTAGCGATCAGAGCAGATCCAATTGCAAGCACCAGAGTCCCGCCGATCATCTCCATCAGCTCCGGTGTAGTAAACAGCGTCACATAGTTGTGCATGGAAAAGCCACGGATGGCGCCAATGTTTGTAGCGTTGGTAAAGCTGTAGATTGCAAGAATAATGATCGGAAGATACATGACAAAAAGCATGATACACAGAAACAGCGATTTCCCGATATTTCCCTTCTCCCTCATAGCAGTGCGCCTCCTCTGTTATTTTCGTCTTCACCGGAACCGGACAGCAGCGTGAAAAGGCAGATCAGTCCAAGCAGTATCAGGGCAATCATAGAACCGGCGTGCCAGTTATAGGCTGCAAAATAGCTTCCGATCAGGCTGCCCATGATATACGTACTGTTATTGAGCATATCCAGAACAACATAGTTTGTCATTGCGGGTAGAAACACCATAGACACACCACTGATAATACCAGGCACGGATAGAGGAAGTGTGATCGTCAGAAACGTTCTTCTTTCATCTGATCCCAGGTCCATAGCTGCTTCCCGCAGCGCTCCATCGAGTCTTGAGATGGTTGTGTAGATCGGAAGGATCATAAAAGGAAGAAAATCATAGGTCATTCCAAGCACAGAGTTCAGAAACGGGTACATGGAAAGATTTCCTTCAATAAATGTCAGGATTTCCTTCATGGCGGTGATGCGCAGAGAAAAATTGATCCACATCGGCATGACAAAGATCATGACAATGACGGATTTATTTTTCAAAGGACTCATTGCCAATATATATGCGGTCGGATATGCCAGAGCAAGACAGACAATGGTCGTGACCGCAGCAATTGCAAAGCTGTAAACCAGAGTGCCAAGGGCATTCGGGTCTGTAAAGAATCCAGCCAGATTTTCAAAAGTAAAATGTCCCTGTCCGTTTGTAAATGCATAAAAAAACAGGACAAGCAGGGGAAGCACAACGAACAGGATCAAAAATACGGCATAGGGAATGCCAAGGGTTTTTCTTGAAAATTTCATCTCTTCATCTCCTGTAAATACCTGTCATTTTTTGCGGACATATGTGAACTTCATTTTATCCAGCGGCATGATCAGACTGACGCGGTCCCCCATATTCCAGAGATCTTCATCGTAAACAATGAAATCCTGTTCCAGATCCGTCTGGATGACATAGCTGTAATGATCTCCCTGATAGATAAGGTTGGAAATATTACCCTGTACCAGACCGACATCCTGCTCATCAGTCATCTCAATATCCTCCGGCTGGATTTCAATCCGGATACGTGCACGGTTCAGGTCAATCGGATCTCCCTGCGCATCAATCAGAGATCCGTCTTCCAGACGTCGGCTTCCGGCAATGATTTTTGTTACGCTTGTATCCAGCTTCTGTCCATTGTACTCAAGACGGAAATCCCTGTTGATATCGGCATAAAATACATTCGTATGATCCTCGGCAATCATGATATGAATGCCATCAGGCTCCACAACAAGACCGACATGACTTCCTGTCGCGGCATTTTTTGTGGATTGGATCGCATACTCGTTCTTTCCCGCTTCCACGGTAATCTCATAATGCATGCCCTTGAAAATAACATTACTGACAATGCCCTGTACAATCCCCTTCTCAGGCGCTGTGATCTCTATATCCTCCGGGCGGACGACAGCCGTAATATGGGTTCCCTCCTGAACATCATCAACGCAGGTAAATTCACCCCCTCCGAAGCGCGCGCGGAATTTACCGGTTATAATTCCATTGAAAATATTGGATTCTCCAATGAAGTCCGCTACGAAAGCATTGACAGGCTCATTATAGATGTCCTCAGGTGTTCCGATCTGCTGAACGCGTCCCTCATTCATAACAACAATCTTGTCAGACATGGTCAGAGCCTCTTCCTGATCATGGGTGACATAAATGAATGTGATTCCCAGCTTGTCGTGCATGTCCTTAAGCTCATACTGCATCTCCTGCCGCATTTTCAGATCCAGAGCGCCAAGAGGCTCATCCAGAAGCAGAATCTCCGGCTCATTTACAAGTGCTCTTGCAATGGCAATCCTCTGCTGCTGTCCTCCGGAGAGTGTGGAGACATTACGATGCTCAAAGCCCTCCAGGTCCACAAGGGCAAGCACCTTTTTAACTTTTCTGGTAATCACATCCTTCGGTGTTTTCTTCTGTTTCAGACCATAGGCAATATTGTCGAAAATATTCATATGTGGAAACAGGGCATATCTCTGAAAAACCGTGTTGATGGGGCGCCTGTAAGGAGGAAGATCCGTGATGGATTTACCGTTCAGAAGGATTTCGCCGGAGGTCGGCAGATCAAATCCGGCAATCATGCGAAGTGTGGTTGTCTTCCCACAGCCGGAAGGGCCGAGAAAAGTCACAAATTCTCCGCGCTTCACCTCCAGATTGAAGTCTGTTACTGCGTTAAACCCATCTTCAAAGGAGCGTGTGACATGCTTTAATTCAATAATATTATTGTTTTCCATCTGACATACCCTCTCATTAACTGTTTTTCTTCAGAATGTGATATTTTACTGATTTTCTTCAGAATATGGTGTTTTACTAATCCGCTTCAGAATATGGTATTGGATTCACTTCCGCCTGAATCCAGTTCAGAACATGGGCGGTGTACTGATCCAGATCAGCCTTGCGGGCTTCGCGGACACATTTGCAAGCCGGTGGTTCTTTTCCGCTTTATAATAAAAGCTCTCTCCTGCCTTTATGTGATACACCTTTTCTCCCAGATAAAGGTTCACCCTCCCGCTTAGCAGATATCCAAATTCCTCACCGGCATGAGGCTTGTCCTCCTCCAGACTTTCATGAGGCTGGACCACAACCAGAAGTGGTTCCATCTGGAACTTCTGGGCGCCGGGAATCAGCCAGGTCCGGCTGTTTCCGGCTGTGTCCGTCTTTTCAAAATAATCTGAAGCAGAAAAAACGACCTGTTCATCCTCATCTTCCTTGAAAAATTCTGCCGGGGTACTTCCGAGAATTTCAATCAGATTCATCAGGGTTTCTACCGACGGTGAAACCAGTCCCCGCTCCAGCTGGGATATGAACCCTTTTGTCAATTCGGAACGGTCAGCCAGTTCCTGCTGGGTCAGATCGTTGTGGTTCCGCAGCTCCCGGATCCTTCTTCCGATTGTCCCGTACAATTCTTCTGCATTCATGAAAATATGCTGTCCTTCCGTTTACTAAACTCAAAGTCATCTTATGCTAAACAAATAATCCAGAGAGAATTATACTATCAATAAACAATTTGTCAACTATTATTGTTCTTATTCTGCCAGTGTTTTCCTCATAGTAATCTGAAATTTACCCGGAAATTACATCGTTATATCTGTTTTTTCATCAGTCTCTTACCAGCTTTTCAGGCACACAAAAAAAACCCGGTCAGAATAATTCTGCCGGGTGAAGCTGATGATAAGTTTTTTCATTACAATATACAACCTATGACTGCCAGAACAGTCGCCGAATCTCCGGTTTGCATAACAGATATATGATAATACTGTCATCCTGGAGTACTATACGCAGACTAGAATACGATACTTCCCAGGATTTCCTTACGATAGGCATCTACAGTACGGATAATTTCATCAATGTGTGAATAACGTGAAACTCCTCTCCGGGCAATAAGAATAACAGCATCTGCTTCATTGAGAAGATGAAGAGATTTCGGATCATCCAGCCGGTTTCCATTATCGAGAAAGTGGATGGCATTTCCATCTTTTTCTGACGCAAAATCAGATTTTAAATGGGTAAGTACATCCTGCATCTGCTCAGAAGAAAGATCACCAACGAGCAGAATCTTTGCGTTTTCCGGGGCAAGATAACGGATGTTAGCAGCTGCAATACGGTAACACTCCTCTGTCTGATCCGCACTCCTGTCAGCGTCTCTGGCAGACGCAATTACTTTGTCCAGGCCTCTCCGCTTTTTCGCACAAACGGATGGCATAATAGAAAGTTTCTGAAGCTTATACTGCTGATTGAGTTCTCTGCCTGAAAGAACCTTTTTCATCAGAATAAGAATCAGCATACCCAGCAGCAGATACAGCACGATACCACCTGCAAAACCGACCACTGCATACTTTACAGAGCCTTTCAGGACACTTGCTTTGCTGACCTGAGCAGTCTGATTCAATCCTGATGCAGAACGGGAAGATGCAGCTGTACTGAAAGTATCCTGATTGTTCATCAGATTGTTCAAATCCTGTATCTTGTTATTCAACCATGGGAAAAGATCATCATCCACAACAGTAGCTGATGTTTCATTTTCAAAACTGATCGTATGGGAACCATTGGTGTTTGCAATCGAATCCTTCTGTGCTGTCAGCTGACTGATGATCGTATCAAGTATCTCCTTTGCGCCATCCGGATCAGTATAACGCACAATTATTTTAGCACCAACAATATCATTTTGTATGTCATCAACACTGACCAGTTCCTGCAGATATACCGGCTCCGTATCCATCTTCTTTGCAAGTTCCGAAAAGTCAACAGAATGCATCGCATAAGAAAGATATGCGTTCAATATACGGTCAGCGAGAACCTGGGCGCCATTCTGTGCTGATGAAATCACATTCGGCGCATCTGTTGAATCAGATCCCGACGTTGCTTCACCGGATACCATATCTATTTGTCCGTCAGTCCCGGTTTCATCTGTTTCCTGATTCTCCAGCTCCTCTGTAGAAACAAAAATATTCACCTCTGCTCTGCCCTCGGCTGCAGGATTGATTTTTGCCAGAATAGAATTATCCAGGTATGTGCTTTTCTCCGAAAGGTTTTTGCTGATCAATTCTTCAATTGAATTCTGATTCAGTCCCTTGCTATCCTGTTCGGTCCGTGTTGTCTTGTCTTCTGCAGCACTATCCGAAACAGGCCATGTCTTATACAGATGATAGCCTCCGGCAAGAAGGGCGAATATTAATCCGACAAGCAGGATTCTCCTCCATGCGGAAAACAAGGTGACGAACAGTGCTCTTAAACTGATGATTCTTCCGCTGTCATTCTGATTCATAAGCTTTCCTCTCTTAAACATCTATTACAACTATTCCATGATGTTACTGTAATATTTACAATTACCCGTTAAAGTACATTTTTCCCGTCGATTCTTTATTTCTGTAACAGGTGCGCCGGCCAGCTCTGGATGTATTACCGGAATGATGGCAAGCCAAAATGTATTAAAACAGATGAAAAAGACAAGATCATCCAATATGGCATGTATTGCTGCGAGCGCAAGAATATAAAGCATAAGGTAATCCTTTTTCTTATAGCATTTATAGGAAAAAACAGTAAGTACGACAAGAGCTATTATAAGAAAAAGCAGACCATAACGCTGCATATCCTGCTGATAGAGATTATCTACATAAGTACGGACCTGAGAACTGGACGTGCCATCAGCACGAAGACCATTTCCAATCCAGTTGATTTTCTGTCCTAAGAAACTGATCCCGTATCTGCGTAAAGAATTGTATCCATAATAAAGGCGATCACCCAAAAAAGAATTCAATCTTTTCATACGGCCAAAAGGTTGATATCTGGAGGTCAGAATAATACTTCCGATTCCGCAGACCGGAAAAGCAATCACACACAACCAGTTGATAATACCCAGTTTTTGAAATACCTTCGGAAAAATGCGGTACAGCAGAGAAATCACAATGAGTACCATTGATGTGATGAAAGTCAGTCTTGAATCAGTCAACACATACAGAAGATAGTCCACAGCCCCTAGAAGCACATAAACAAACCATCTGACCTCTCGGCCTTTTGCATACAGATACACTGCAATAATATTATATAGTAATGTCGGCCCATACAAAGAATAGTAAAAGCCCAGATAATGTCTGGTTCTTCCAAACCACATTTCAAAATAATCTGTAATCAGACCAGTCTGGCTGCAAATTACTGTAACAGCTAAAATAGCGGCCTGAATATATGCGGTAACCAATGCAATTTTGCGGAAAGATATATTTCTGGCGGAAAATATATACATAGGAATTGAAATGTACATAATCTGAGGTGCATTTTTTGCAAAAATAACTGCGACAATCAGGCAGAGCGCAAAAGGAATAAGAAGTTTTGAGGAAAAAAAATCCAGTGAAATCTCCCGGATGACAAGACATAACATACAAAAAAGGATAATCATTTTATATATAACCCCTTCATAATACGTAAAGAAAAAAGTATATGAAAGAGTAGTGAAAATAATGTATAAAATAAAAGAAATCCAGAATAAATACTCTTGCAGACTTTTGTAGTTTTTTACAGTTAATATATGCATCTGATTTGGTCTCACTATTAAATATGATTTATGGTGCTGCGCTGGGATAATAATATAGAATATTTTTTCCCTGACCTGGTTTAATACGACAACAGCTAAGAAATTTACCTGTTCTGTCTTCTCCTGATATGTATCTGCATATTATAGCATGAAAGCAGCCACATAAAAACAAAAATCAACGCTCCATCCAGAAGATGCGCATAAATCCCGACATCAGCCGGCATTCCGCTGTTTCCGGAAAACTACAATCCATATCAGAATGGAAAAAATTGAAACATATAATCCCGGAAGAATACCCGGCGTAAGATAGTACAAAGAAATATGATGTTTTCCTTCGCCCAGATATACAGACATAAAAGCAAGATCTGTCTTTTCGGGCGAAACAAGCTTTTCATTATCGTAAACAACCCATCCGGTAGAATAAGGAATGGAAGCAAACAGATACCCTTCCTCGTTCATTTCCACATCACAACTATATGCGTTTGTCTGCACTTTTACATTCTCTGCGCGATTGTCCAACGCATTAATATTTTCTTCAATGCCCTCACAGCTTCGTTTTAAAACCTGAATATCGTCCAATGTATACGTTCCTGCCGTATTGAAATACAAGCGGATCTTATCCGTAGATCCTGCAGTCCTTCCGATGTTCAGAAGCCGGTCGGATTTTTTGGTGTAAAAGGTACTATATGGCGTCAGACCATTCAGAACACGCGAACCGTTACTAACAGGTTTCTGCCGGTACATCTCCTGTACGGTAATCTTATAGCTTTCCAGACTTCCATTCGTAAAGGCCAGATTTTTCATATATACATATACTTCAGGATTTTTTGCCTCTGCATACAATGGGGTGTCCAGAATCAGGTCCAGATAAGCACCGCCTCTATTTACAGAAATCATGTAACTGGTAGATCCGGTACTTTTCTGTATGACCTTTGTCAGTTCAACACCATCTCCTGTTTCCATGCTGTAATTAATCTTTCCCGGATCCAGCATCAGCTGTTCTGACGACACGGTGTCTGAGGAAGAGGAATCGCTTTGGACAATTGCCTGCATCAACGCCTGCTGGCGCTCCAGAGGCGAAAGAGTGTAATAGGTTTTCTCCGTAATAGCTCTATTGAAAGTGTAGAACAGTGAATTTTTTCTTATCGGTGCATAGGAGACAGATTTCCTGCTCTGATCAACCGCATTTCCGGAAGACTGCTCAGATACCTGAGAGAACCCTGCCGGAAGATCCCGGATATCAGTTTTTGCATCCGTGAGAAAGTGATTTACATCCAGAAGAGCAAGGAGTTCACTTCTCTGGTCCAGGCCTGAGTAACAGTATGCAGAAAGATTGCTGGAAAGACCAACGCTATTCTGGAATGCCTCGATATTCTGGTTATACCTGCTCCCTGCATAATCAAATCCGCATACGCCATACAGCCATTGTGCATTCCGGATCTGGTCAATATTATGTCCTTCATATCTTGAGCCATCAGAAAAATCCAGATCATTCAGCATAGACAAACCACTATATTCTGTCAGAAGTCTGTATGCCATTCCTGCAGGTACCTGATTGGAAAAAAGGCTTCCCGCATCAGCAACGCTTTGTGTTTTCAGAAGAGAATCTATACTGTTATCCGATAAGGATGAAGTTGAAGTATTTTTGTCAGACGATCGAAAGCTTCCGGTTCCTATGATCGCCATCCAGCTCATGATGATTGAAGAAAGACATACCAGACCTATACAGGAAAACGCGACAAGCCGGTTAAAGGAGAAACGGGATGCATGCATCCGATCCCGCTCTGCATCCCTGGCTATCTTTGCTACTGCTGCAGCAGTTTTTACCTTGTCATTGGGTGTATACTCCGTGAGCTGCGATTGAGATGCCTTACCTTTCCGGGCATGTGTGGATCTGCGCGCCAATGCCAGACAGATCAGTCCCATCAGAAGC